>NZ_JZIR02000038.1:0-74002 GCF_000961955.2 Hymenobacter sp. AT01-02 | reverse complement strand
CGGTCGGGCATGCCCAGGCCACCCTGGCTGAAATTGACGGCGTACACCGTGCTCTGCTTGCGGTCGGGGCCCACGCCGGCACGGAAGAAAGCTCCCGTGCCGAGGGTCTGCTGACGAGCCAGCTCGGTTTGCAAGGTTTTCAGGTCTTTGATGGCGGCAATGCGCGCCAGCTCGGGCTGCAGGTACTTCAGGCCCGCCTTTTCGAGGCCTACCGAGTCCATACCCGAGGCGTAGAAGTCGCCCACCTTCTGCATGTTGCTGCCCTTGGGCGCCGAAGTAGTAGCTGCGGCTTCTTCTAGTATCTTTTTCAGCGTGGCCTGGGTCCGGTCGCCGAGCAGGTTGCGTGGGCCCCAGCTAGAGGCATAAGCCGGCACTGGGTTGTTTTTCAACCAGTTGCCACCCGAGAACTGAAAGAAGTCCTCGCAGGGCGACACGGAACGGTCAACATCCTGCGGATTGATGCTGCGCCCGCCGGTAGAGGACGCTACGGCTAGCGTTGCCGGGGTAGCCGCTGGCGCAGATGCCGCAGGAACGGTTGGTTTGGTGGTGGCGCAGCCAGCCAGCGCCAGTAGTAGGGAAGCCGCGGCAGCCGGGCGCGATGCAGAAAAGTGATTCATGCAGGAAAATACAGTCTGAAATCCAGATGCAAGGTCGCGCACGCGCGCGCAAGGGTTGCGCCAACGGCATCAGCAGGAACAGGTTTCGCACAAAAAAGCCGCTCCCCAATTAGGGAAGCGGCTTGGGTATGTAGTAGGCAAAATTAAGGTACGAGACCTTGGTTTTGGTCCTTCCTGTTAATGATGTTTGCGGGGCTTAGCGCGCTCATACTGGTCGGGCCAGGCTACGTCGGCGCCCAGCTTATGCGCAGCGCGCAGCGGGAAATAGGGGTCACGGAGCGACTCGCGGGCCAGCAGCACCAAATCGGCTTGGCCAGAAGCCACAATTTCCTCGGCCTGCTCGGGACTAGTGATGAGGCCTACGGCGCCGGTGGGGAGGCCCGTTTCACGTTTCACTTGCTCGGCAAACGGCACTTGGTAGCTGGGGCCAACCGGAATTTGGGCGGCTGGCACGTTGCCACCAGTAGAGCAGTCAATCAGGTCAACACCCTTGTCTTTGAGAATAGTAGCTAGGGCTACCGATTCCTCCGCCGTCCAGCCGCCCTCAGTCCAGTCGGTGGCCGAAATGCGCACGAACAAGGGAAGGTGCTCTGGCCACACAGTGCGGGTAGCCTCCACTACTTCCACCAGCAGCCGAATGCGGTTTTCAAAGGAGCCTCCATACTGGTCTTGGCGCTTGTTGCTGAGTGGCGACAGGAACTCGTGCAGGAGGTAGCCGTGGGCACCGTGCAACTCAATCACCTCAAAGCCAGCGTCCAAGGTTCGTTGTGCCGCCGCGCGGAAGTCGTCAACGACCTGCTGCACGCCCGCCAACGACAGTTCTTGGGGAGCGGGCTCGGCCTCGGTGAAGGGTACTGCACTGGGCGCTACGGTTTCCCAACCGCCTTCGGTTGCAGGCACTACCTCGCCACCTTTCCAAGGGCTAGCATGGCTGGCTTTGCGGCCAGCGTGAGCCAGCTGAATACCGGGCACGCAGGCGTGCTCTTTCAGGAAATCGGCAATGCGACGGAGGCCCGGCACGTGCTCCTCCTTCCAGATGCCAATGTCGTCGGGAGTGATGCGCCCCTCCGGAGATACGGCAGTGGCTTCCAGAATGATGAGACTAGCGCCCCCTACGGCCCGGGAGCCAGGTGCACGAAATGCCAGTCGTTGGTGAAGCCATCCTCGGCGCTGTATTGGCACATCGGCGACACAACCAGGCGATTTTTAAACGTGATGCCGCGCAGGGTGAACGGCGTGAAAAGCTGAGCCATAACTAAAGAAGATTATTCGATGCAGAAGTGAATAACCTAGTTTAGTAGGCCAGGGTTTTCGGCCGCCCGCTACTGCCGAGACACAGCTCGGGGCTTGGGAACCGGCCGCGTGGGCGCCGGAATAGGCCTCCTGGGGTCAATCCGAAGCTTTACCTCGTTGGTATCCAGTGTGGTGGGCTTGGGGTATTTGGGCCGTTCGCGGGGCCTGCTCGGCAGCTCACTGGTTGGGGCGGTAGTAGCCGTACGGTAGTGGCCGCGGGCAGTGGGGTAGCACCCTGCGCCAGCACAGTACCGGCGGCCCTACCCAATAAGGCCAGAACGAGAAGGAGCGTGCGTATCATACCTCACACAGATTACAGTGGCGCGATATACGCATAAGAATCACGCGCACAGCGAAGTAGTTGCGCGAGCCGTACAAAACCTGCCGGCTGCCCAAACATGTCGTGCGGTTTCAGGTACTAGTCAGCTACTTTCTCTTATCCCCTCTCCTATATGCGCACCATCAAGCAGCAGCACCGCGCCCTGAGCGCCCCCATTGCCGACCTGGTTACGTACCGTGCCTTGCCCACGCAGTCAGTTGAGCACCTCGACCCGTTTTTGTTTCTTAACCACCACGGTCCCCAGGTATACCCGCCGCACAACAATGGCCTTCCCTTCGGTCCGCACCCGCACCGGGGCTTTGAAACCGTCACGTTTATTCTGGATGGTGATATTATGCACCAGGATACCGGCGGCCACCAAAGCATTATCGGGCCGGGTGGCATTCAGTGGATGACAGCTGGCCGGGGCCTGATTCACGCCGAAATTTCGTCGCCTGATTTTAAGCGCACGGGTGGCCCCTTGGAAATCTTACAACTGTGGGTAAATCTGCCAGCCAAAGACAAAATGGTGGAGCCGCGCTATACCGGCCTTCAGGAGCCCGAGATTCCCGTGGTAACCCAAGACGAAGGCCGCGTTACCATCCACGCCGTGTCGGGCAACTGGGCGGGTACGGCTGGGGCCGTACAGCCCCTAGCTGATATTCAGCTGGCTACCATTGACTTTCTGGCCGGCGGCAAGCTTGCGCTTTCCATTCCCAAGGAGCACACCATTTTTTTCTACACCATTCGAGGCCGCGTGCTGGTAAATGGGGTGGAAACCGAAGCCCGCCATTTGGTGGAGTTTAACTACGACGGCAACGACCTGCACATTGAAGCTCCCAGCGACGCCGTGGTGCTGCTGGGCCATGCTCTACCCTTCCAGGAGCCCATTGTGGCGTATGGCCCCTTCGTGATGAACACCGAGCAGGAAATTCGCCAAGCGTACCAAGACTACCAAGCAGGCACTTTCGGTAGCTGGGAAGCATAACAACAGCTACTGGACACACCCTACTAAGCCCCTTACTTAGCCTAGGGACGTGTGGCTATCGTCAAAAGAAAAACAGGTTGTGTACAATCTGTTTTTCTTTTGCGTACATTTGTAACCAATTCTGTTACCTATCCCGCATGAACACTCGTTTTGCCGTTGCCACCCACATTCTAGCTTACCTAGGGCATTCCCAGGGGCAGCCAGTATCGTCGGAGGTATTGGCGAGCAGTGCCGGCACTCACCCCGTGGTAGTACGCCGCCTGATGAGCACCCTGCGCGAAGCGGGCCTGGTACAGAGTCAGCGCGGGGCAGGAGGCGGCACATTGCTAGCCCGGCCTGCTACCGAGATTTCCCTACTCGATGTATTTCGGGCAGTGCAAGAATCGGAGCCCGACTTGTTTCTGGTGGGTAGCACCAACCCCAGCTCGCATTGTGACCTGGGCCGCGTGATGCAACAAACGTTGGAAGGCCTATTCGGGCCCGCCATTGAAGCCATGCGCACGGCCCTGGCAGCCGTGTCGGTGCATCAAGTAATGGAAGAGTTGGCCCAGCGCGTACCTCAGCAGTGCCCACACGCCAGCGGCTAAGCCGCTTTTTATTTCCCAATAAATGTAACCAAATTGGTTACTATCTGATTCTCTGGCCGTTTCGCCTTATTTAATTCCTCCGCTGTGCCCCTGGCCGCGTCGGCCTCGCCTGACCTCCAACGGAGAACTTCTGCTGTGCTTGTGATGAAAAAATTACTTGGAATGGTGCTAGTACTACTGGTAGCGGTAGGCAGTTGTGCCCTACCATGCTGGCTGGCACCGGCCACCCCTACCCTTTCGGCCGCCACCCTTCCCGATTCGCTTACCCCGCCCGGCCCGCGGGTGGTACTACCCGGCCGCCCCGTGGAGGCAGCTCAGGCTGGGCGCGTGTGGGAAGTGTACGTAGCTCCCGGGCAGCGCGTACGCAAAGGCGATATGCTGGCTAAGCTGGCACAGCCTCTCCACACCCTGGAACAACAGCGCCTACAGGGCCTGCTGGCTCAACAGCAGCGCGCCCACGCGGCTCTACTAGCTCAGCAGCCGGCAGCTTCCGCAGCGGCCGTGGCGGCGGCCCACCAGAAAATTCAGGCGCTTCGTCTCCAATTGGCTCAGGCTCCTCAGGCGCTTACTTTCGTGTTCGTGACGGCTCCCGAAGACGGCCTCATCACGACGCGCCCAGTAGCCCCCGGCGACTACCTACAGGCCCACGCCGCAGTGCTTACCTACCAGCCTGGTACGGCGGCAGATACCACGCTGCTCCTCACTAGCGTTGAGTAGGCCCGTTTCTCTTTTTTGTTTTTCTCACTCTCCCGCTGCCCTACAGTTCATATGGAACAGCTAGTCCGTCATCAAGTGGAGCGCATGCTACGCCGCAAGCGCCACGCCAACCTGATTTTTACGCCCAAAACTCGCTTGCAGGAAGATATTGGCCTCGATTCCATTGACTTGGTAGAGCTGGCTATCAACTTGGAATACCGCTTCCACATTGAAATTCCTGACCCCGAGCTAGAGCGCCTACGCACGGTGCAGGATGTGCTCAACTGCGTAGACGCCCACCTTACGGCCGATTACTCGGTGTAATCTAAGCACCCAACACACCTCTTCCACTGACGCTGAAAGCTCCCCTACACAAGAAAGCCCGGCTATTACGCAATAGCCGGGCTTTCTTGTGTAGGGGCCCTAGGGTTACTGGCGACTGCGCGCTTTTTGCACGTGCAGTAGCTGCTGCCCACGTAGCAGAATGCGAATACTCCGGTGGCGGAGAGAAATGCTAGCCCGGCGTTCTTCGTCGTCGTTGAGGTGGGAGCGGTAAGCCCGCAGCACTTCGTGGTAGGATAGCACGCCCGTTACTACAAGCGGGTTGTGAGTTTCTACCACGGGCAGTACATCTACATTGGCGCGGGCCATGCAGCTTACCGCCTTTCGCAAGGAGTCTGTGGCCAGTACGGGCGCCGGATGCTGCCGAATGAGCGTATGCACTGGCACCGTCACGTCGGGGTGGTGGGCGTACAGTTCCATAAAGCTCAACAACCCTTGGAACTGCCCTTCGGCATCTACCACAATAAAGTGCGTGGGCACCTCCTTGGCAGCCTGCTGGGCCAGCCACTCGCGCACTTCGGCCAGGGTGTTTTCGGCGCTGAGGGTGAGCCCACCCGGACGAAGCACTTGCGCTACCGTTAGCTTTTCCAGCGCGTCGGGCTCGTAGGAGTAGGGCGTGTGCACCCCACGACGGGCCATATTTTCGGTCATGATGGTGTGGTTCATGAGGAAGTATGATACCACGTAGGCTGCTGTGCAGGCACCCAGCAAGGCCACTAGGCATATGGCTGCCCCGTCAGCTCAATACCAAAAATGACCGAGGTGAGTAGTGCCCGGGAGGCCCCGGCGAACAGGGCCGACATTCCTACCAGGGCTGCCAGCGGCAGGGCAATGCCAGCTTCGGGCACTACCTGCACCAGCAAGCCCCCCAGCAGTGCGCCGGCAGCGGCCCCAACGGTCAGCAGGGGTGCTAGCGTACCACCTGAGGTACCACTTCCCAGCGACAACGACCACGCCACGAGCTTTAAGGTGCCCAGCAGGAGCACTGCCAGCAGCGGCCAGGAGCCCGACAGCAACCAAGTGATATTCTCATAGCCCACGCCCAGCACGCGCGGAGCGAAGTAGCCGCATATCCCAACTGCCAAACCACCCAGGCAGGGTGAAATACCCAGGGTAGCGGCAAGCGGGCAAACGCTTCCTCCAGCCAGTGCAGGCTTTTCGTAATGCCCACTGCCAACAGACCTACTACCAGGCCAATGGCGCTATACGCCGCCAGGGCCGTATTACTAGGGGCCGCCACGGCGGGCATGGCAAACTCAGGACCGGCTTCAAACAGCAAATGGTGGCCCGCCGAACCTGTGAGACAAGCTAGTGCCACTGGAATAAGAGAACGGGGCGAAAACTCAAAGAGCAGCAGCTCAATAGCCAAGAAGATACCAGCCAAGGGCGTACCGAATACGGCCGTCATACCCGCAGTAGCGCCGGCAGCCAGCAGAATCTTGCGTTCCGTATGCGTGATGCGCAGCAGCTGCCCCACGTTGGAAGCGAAGGCCCCGCCCGTAGCAATAATAGGTCCCTCAGTACCAAAGGGGCCACCCGTACCAATTGAAATAGCAGCCGACAGCGGCTTAAGCACGGTAATGATGGGCCGGATGCGGCTTTGGTTGGTGAGTACTTGTTCCATAGCCTCTGGAATGCCGTGCCCCCGGATGCCGCGGGCCCCGTACAAGGCCATCAGCCCAATAATTAGTCCGCCCACTACCGGAACCAAAATAACCCACAGCCCCAAGGTATTATCGGCGGGGCTCCGGTTTTCTAGCGACACTTGCCCGAAGAAGGCAAGGTTCGTGACGAAGTGAATCAGCATTACCAAAAGCTTGGCTACGTCGCTGATTACAATGCCCACCAGTACTGCCAGGGTACTGAGGTAGAGCAGCCGCTTTTTATCGGGGCTGGTGCTGGGCCGCATGTCGGCGGCTTCTAGGGTAGGAGTGAGGGAAGGGGCCACCGGAATGCCAGTAGCAGCAGAAGTAGGAATCATAGGGCGGCACAATGGGCCCCGCGGCCCGCTCACCGGCACTATGTCGGAAGTAGTTAATCGGGCAACCAGCTGCAACTCATATGGGCAGGCAGGGCAGTATACAGTATACTATACGCCACAAAGGTAGGCCAGAGTTCATGAGCTTTCTGTGAATATTGCTTCCGCTGGTTACTAGTGAGCCTAAGCGCGGCCCTGCTGCAGCCATTCCAAAGCGGCTCGCTCATCGGTAAACTGAGCACCGGCAAATGGCTTGTCGTCGAAGTAACTAGCGGGAGGAAAGGCCGCATCGGCCTCCGCATCGCGCATCAGCACGGGGGCTAGCACGTAGGCCAACCGCGTACGGCCGCCCAGCCGCGGGTATAGAGTAGGCAAGAACTCGGTCAGCATCCAGTGGGCTCCTTCGCGGTGAGTGTTGTAGCGGCGGCGCGCATCAATAAGCCACTGCCGGCAGCGGCAGGTGGTAGCAGCTTCGCGCAGGAGCAAGTAGCCCTCACACATTTCTTCCAGCGAAACAGGGCGCATCCAGCGGGCTACCAGCACATCCTCCTCCGGGCGGTACGAAAGCGTAAAATAGTCGGGAGTAACCGGCAACATAGCAGCATGACAAAAGCTCACGTAAGTAGTAGCCCAGCCAAGAGGCCGGGCTACTACCCGTTTTGTGGTACTAGCCCTACCCTCGCTCCCCTAACGGAGTGTTGGGCAGGAGCTAAGGCCCCTACCGGCCGAAATCGTCCTGCACGCGCACGATATCGTTTTCGTCGGATGGCTGGGTAGCGTCGGTGTGCTGCCAGATTTCGGCTACTACTCCCCAGCCGTCAAGGCCTACCAGGCGGTGCCGCTCACCCTGTTGCAGCGTGATAAGCTGACCAGGAGCGTATGATAGCACTTCGCCCTGCTCGTCGGTGGGGCTGGTAGCCACGCCCACGGGACCCTGCACCACGCGCCAAATTTCGGCGCGGCGGTGGTGGTACTGCCACGATAGGCGCGCTTGCGGAGCCACTAGCAGCATTTTGGGGCTCAGCTTACCGGAAATTTTAAGCTGCTCAATGGAGATACCGTCGAAATATGTGTCGGCAAACTGCTGAGCCTGATCTTCTTGGATAACGAAAAACCCGCCCCAGGGGCGCGTGGCATCTACCGTGGCTACTGTGAAGCCCTGCTGCTGCAAGGTGGCGGCTACTTCCTGAAAAAGAGCGTCTTTGGAGGCGTTATCGGTTTTCATGGGAAAGGTGGGAAGGAGAAGGCAGCAGGGCTGCCAGGTGCAGGGACACAACAAACATCTGCGCAACCAACGGTCCTGGTTGCGGGCTCAAATTATGGATAAGCGCCGTACGCTACACTATGCCACCCGAATAAACCCCGCGGCAATGCTCCAGTTTGCAACCTTCACCCTGGGTTTCTTCTTTGCGTATGCACCTAGGTTTTCTTTTTCTCGCTGAGCTATGATTCCTTTAATTGCCTATACACCCCGTATGACGCTGCTGGCGGCTAGCCGGGCACTTCTTACCGCTGAGCTTACCAAGCCTCGCTACTTCCCCATTTTGCTGGGCGCAACCATGCCGGCCCACTGGCCCCCGGGCGACTATGACGAGAAAGCCATGCGCTACTTCTTGGAGCAGCTGACGGCAGGCGGGCGCGATGCTGCGGGCTGGTACGGCTGGTATGCTATTCTAAAGGCGGGCGCGGAGGTTGCCCAGAACACTCTGGTAGCTACCGGCGGCTTCCACGGCCCCCCCGATGCAAACGTCAGCGCCGAAATTGGCTTCTCCGTAGCCGACGATTGGCGCGGGCGGGGCATAGGCACCGAGCTAACCGCTGGCCTTGTAGCTCATGCCGCCCAAACGGGTATGGTGCGCCGCCTCACCGCGCGTACCACTTCTGATAACGCAGCGGCCCAGCGCGTACTTACCCACAATGGCTTTACTCTGTTGCCTACCCCCGATGCGGAGTACATCCACTATGAGCGCGACATTACGCCAGCGCTACCGGCGTAGCAGCTACTTGGGGCGCTCAGTCTTATTGCTAGGGTATTGGGGGTTCATTGCCACAAGGGCGTCGCGTAGCAGGCGAGCTACCTCGTAGGCTTTATACCAGTTCTGGTCGGCGGGCACAATATGCCAGGGGCAGCTAGCGGGGCTACAGTGCTCAAATACGTCTTCGTACACGGTGCGGTACGCGGGCCACTGCCGGGCTTTTTCTTCGTCGCCGGCTTCGTATTTCCACTGTTTGGCCGCATCGGTTACGCGTTCTTCCAGGCGCTTGCGCTGCTCCTCCTCCGATACGTGCAGGTAGCATTTGAGCACCGTAGTGCCGGCTTGTTGCAGCAGCTTCTCGAAGGCATTGATGGCTGTAAACCGCCGATGTGCTTCTTCCGCTGGGATGAGTCCCGCTACCCGGGTAATCAGCACGTCTTCGTAATGTGAGCGGTTGAAGACGTGGAGCATTCCACGGGGTGGCACCTGCTGGTGCACGCGCCACAAAAAATCGTGGGCTAGCTCCAGTTTAGTGGGTTCCTTAAAAGAATGAACGCGCACACCCTGCGGATTTATGCCGCTGAACACCCGTCGGATAAGTCCGTCTTTACCACTAGCATCCATGCCCTGAAGCACCACGAGCACACTACGTCGGTTTTCGGCATAGAGCCGGTCTTGCAACTCAATCAGTTCCTGCTTAATGCGCTTAAGCTCGCGTAGGGTGGCTTCTTTGTGCAAGCTGCCCGGGGCCCGGGTGGCAAGTTTGGTGAGGTCGGGAGTAGAGCGCGGCATAGTAGGGATAGGTAAGGTTCAGTTATTCTGTACGCGCCTACGCTTGCCATGGCTACTCAGAGCTGGTTTCCTGCTACTTCTGCTTTCCCTCTTTTACATGGCGCGCTAAGTAAGAAACCGCCCGTACTGGATGCCCTAGCTTTCTTGCGGGGTAGTGGGTGGCGGAGTGCCTTCATCCGTAGCGGGAATTTCGGCGCTGGCGCCCAGTGCAGCTAGCCGCAGCCCGTCACCTGATACGTAGCGCAGTTGGCTGAATGTCCAGCTTCCTGGAAGTCGTGCACCAGCCCTTCGCCGCTCACTTCGGGCGTGAAAATGTCGGTGGTGGTAGTCAGAACTACTACGGGCTGAATAGGTAATGCCTCCAAGGTGGCCCGACGGTCTATTTCGGGCGGAAATACGGAAGCGTACAGTAAGAGCTTGTCGTAGTGGGTGTTGCCGGCGGCCAGCCACCGACAAGCGGCGGCGGCACCTTGGCCGTAGCCTAATACCGTTACCGGGGTGCCGGCTGGGCAAGCGGGAAGAACCTGAGCGGCCAACGAATCTAGATAGGCCGTTAGATCATCCATATCTATCTCCAGCGTTTCTGGCGAAAACCATGCAGCGGCGGTTGTTTCGGTGGGGGCACTGTCGGCGGCGGGTAAGCCAAACCGAGATAAGCCTTCTGGCAAAATAAGTAGGCGCTCCGGCGTGTCTAGGTTGACTAGCTGGGCGGCGAAGTCGCTGAGCAACTGACCCTCCCCGTGCAGGCAAAACCAAATGTGTTGCACGGCAGGGCCCGGTTCACCTAGGCTGATATAACGAGCAGTACGAGCGGTTGTAAAGTGTTGGGGCAGCATAAGGTTGGCGTTGGTACAGCCCTTGGTATACGCAGCATTCGCCAAAGAGTCGGCCCGGAGGACAACTACCGCAGCCCGCATTCGGCCATAATGTCTTAAAAACAAGCATAACGGCAGGCGTAAGCGACATTTTGACCGAAATATCGTCTTGAAAGCGCATAGGGCAGGGTGGTACGTGGTTTGCAATACCCCATTCACCACATAGAGAGGAACCAACTCATGAATCTTATCAGCAAGGACTTCATTCACAACATCGCTCCGCAACTCAATCTGCTCAATACTTTGGGCGGCGGGATTGCTCAGCCAGTGATGCGGGTAGACGAGCGCGAGAAGGGCGTGATTGTGCGGATAACCATTCCATCGGTAAACCCCAAGAACTTTCACGTAGTGCTCAACAACAACCACCTGACGGTGTATGCCGACTACCGCCATACTCCTGAAGATAAGCTAGTAGCTCCCCTGTTTACGCGCACCCTGGCACTACCCGCCAACCTGGACCAGAACCGCATCGACGCAGTGTTTGAGAATAACGAGCTGCATGTGCGCATTCCCTTCCGCAACACGGAGGCCCAGCAGCGCGAAATTGACATCAAGCAGCGCTAAGCAATCTGCTCAGCTGCTCATAACGCCGGGACCGACCGGCACCATGTCTCACCAGCCACTACCCAGGTAGTGGCTTTTTTATGCCCTTACGTTTCTGAATGTGGCCTAATCGAACAGGGGCCACAGTAGCACGAAGCCCGCCAGCAAAGACAGGTAGAACCACCCCATTAGCTGCCCGCGGTAGCGACGGGGCATTCGATTACTGAGCACTAACACGGCTACTACTACCAGCGTGAGGTGCAGCAGCAGAAATACCACCGTTTTTACCCAATTGCTTACTATGGTGTTTTCGGGCTGAAATTGGTTGGTCATACCTAAGCCAGAGGTGGCAAACCGCAGCAAGTAGTAGGCTCCAGTTTCAAACAGCACAAATAGTCCAAACCCCAGCAGCAGCGCCCCACCCCCAGATTTTTGCGAAACATCGGCCATGAGGTGGGGAGCTAGAGAAGTAAAGACAATGAAATGTGAATGGCAGCCTTACTTTTTGGCAAGTACCTCGGCGGTGCGCGTACGAATGTAGAGTTCCTCTACTTTCTCACGGGCCCAGGGCGTGCGCCGCAGAAACGTTAGGCTAGACTTGATGCTCGGATTCACGGCAAAGCAGTTGATGCGGATGCGACGATCTAGCTCGGGCCAGCCGTAGTGGGCCACCAGATACTCCAGAATTTGCGCGAGGGTGATGCCGTGTAGCTCACGAATAAGGTGACCAGATTCGTCGCGGGCATCAGGTAGGTTGGCGTAGTCAGGCATGGCAAAGCAGGAGCTAAAAACAGTACGAAGGTCGGAAAAAGGCTGGTTTTTACCGATTGATGCGCTTCCATGGGCACCAGAAGAATACATTGGGGCGTTACCTTTGGCATGCCTACGCTCATGAACACACCTCCTCGCTCCACCGTTCGTCGCGGCGCTATCCGGCGCCAGGCCCTACTGCTTGTTGGGTTGCTGCTGGTGCTAGGCCTGCTCATATTCTACGGCCACTACCGTCGGCAGATCAACCGCTACGCCCGGCGTGCCTACGCGGGCTGGCGCGCTAACCACCTCACGGGCCGCGAAAAAACACCCCTGCTGGAAGGCTACTCGGTGCACGGTATTGACGTATCGGCCTACCAGGGGCGCATCGACTGGCGCGAAGTAGCCGAGCACCGTGTGCGCTTCGCTTTCATCAAGGCCTCGGAGGGTGTTACGCTGCGCGACTCGCGCTTCCAGCGCAACTGGGAGGGAGCCCGCGCAGCCGGCATTTACCGGGGCGCCTACCATTACTTTCAGCCAAACTCCAACCCCACGCGTCAGGCAAACCTGTTTACGGATATCGTTCCCCTGCGCCCCGGTGATTTGCCGCCGGTGCTGGATGTAGAGCACGCCAAGTTTCACGATGTAGCGCAAATGCGGCGGGGAGTAGCTACCTGGCTCCGCCTGGTTGAGCGGCACTACGGCGTGCGGCCCATTCTCTACTCCAACTACAGCTTCTACCGCCGCTACCTCGCCGGCCACTTCGATAAGTACCCGCTGTGGCTGGCGCACTATGAGGTAGACCAGCCCCGCCTTCCGCGCGAGAAGTGGATTATTTGGCAGCACTCAGACGAAGCCTACGTGCCCGGCATCCGGGGCACGGTAGATTTCAACGTGTTTCAGGGCAACTTTGAGCGGCTGCTGGCACTCCGCATTCCGGCCCCCGCTCAGCCTCCGACCTCCAACTAAGCCTCTTGGCCTATGCAACTTCCTTCCGTATTCTGCCACCTACGCCGCGCTGCGTTGTGCCTACCCGCCGTTGTGCTAGTAGCCTGCGCGGGGTCGGGTAGCGGGGCCTTTACCCAATCGGGCAAAGCATCGTACTACGCCGACAAGTTCAAGGGTCGGAAAACAGCCAGTGGCTCGGTGTATCGCCCTAGCAAGCGCACGGCGGCCCACAATACGCTGCCTTTTGGTACGGTAGTGCGCGTAACGAATCCGCGCAACCACCGCTCCGTAAAAGTCACGGTTACTGATCGGGGACCCCACGCCAAGGGCCGGGTGATTGACCTTTCTAAGCGTGCCGCCCGTAAAATTGGCATCCTCGACGCGGGAGTGGCTCCCGTGCAACTCAAAGTGGTGCGCAAGCCTCACTAAGCCCCACGTGTAGTCTCGTTTCCTTTCCTACTCCCGACATCCCTATGCGTATCCGCAAAAAACTTCAGTGGACACCGCCTCCCACCACCGCCGACCGGTTTGTGCGCCTGGGCGCTTTCGTGAAAGCAGCCGAAGCCCAGGGCTGGACGGACGCGGAAGTCCAGTTTGTAATTGACGAGTTGGTAGAAGCGCGCGACGACGCTGAAGTCACGCTTATTCTCGACGACTACACGCAGCGGCGGTAGCGCTTCGCGTTTCCCCGCGCGCAATTCTTCCCTACACAAAAGGCCCGGCTGTAGCCGGCTTTTGTGTATAACTCGGGTGCAAGTGAGGGTGCTACTTGCCTTTCTTCTTAATCTTTGTCTTGCCTTTGCCACCGTCCTTGGCCACTTGCATCAGGCTGTCTTGCTGTGCTTTATAAGCAGCAGTAGTCATGCGCCCAGTTAAGGATACGTAGTCACCGTTTTGTAGGGTAGCACTGGTGCCATCCGTCATGGTAACGGTGCCAGTGGGGCTGATTTTGGTGCCGTTCACCAGCGTAGTTTCGGTGGTTAAGGTTTCGGTGTGCGCGTCGCGCGTCATCATCACCTTGCCATCTTGCATCAGGAAGCCATCCTTCATGGTAGCGCCCTTCACTACTACTTTTTGCTTGGGCTGAACGGGCTTGCGAGCAGGTAATTTGGTTTGCGCCTGAGCGCTGAGCGTGCCAAGCATAGCAGCGCCGCCACGGCCAGGATAGGGGATTGTTTCATACGTACAAGTACTAAGGAATGTGAGAGAGGTATAGCTGGACAGCTAGTGGTCTAAAGTACAAACAGCCGGCCAAACTTATGCCGACGGTATGCGGCAGCAACCTCAATCAGGTGTGGTTCGTTTCAAAAGCAGATGGCACTCTAGCGTTGCCTCTGGCCGGAACTGGGTCGCCCCACCCAGGCGCGCAGGCTGGCTAGGGCAATGGTGCCTGTATTGTTCTGCTTTTTGCTTAACAGCGTGGACTACAAAGACTACTACAAAATCCTGGAGCTCGACAAATCGGCTACGAAGGACCAGATCCGCAAGCAATTTCGGAAGCTGGCTCGTCAATATCACCCCGACGTCAACCCTAACGACCCCGAGGCGGAGCGCAAGTTCAAGGAAGTAAACGAAGCGCACGAAGTACTGAGCGACGACGAGAAGCGCCAGAAGTACGACCAGTTGGGTGCCGATTGGCAACGCTACCAGCAAGCTGGCGGCGCTAGCCGCGGTGGCGCTGGCGGCGGCTTCGACTGGTCGCAATATGCTCAGGGAGGCGGCCAGGGCTACGGCGGGTTTGGCGGCAGCACCGGCGACGACCCATTTGGAGGCGCCGATTTTTCGGACTTTTTCAGCTCCATGTTTGGGGGCATGGGCGGTGGCCAAGGCGGCGCCCGCCCCCGGCCTGGCCAAGACTACCAGGCGGAATTGGAACTTACCTTGGAGGACGCCTACCAGGGTGGCCCGCGCACCCTCACCATCAACGATAAAAAGCTCCGCGTAACCATTCATCCGGGGGTAGATGACGGGCAAACCATTCGGCTGCGCGACCAAGGCGGGCCGGGCCGCAATGGCGGACCGGCCGGCTCCCTCTACATCACTCTGCGCATTACCCCCGACGCCCGCTACACGCGCACTGGGCAAGACCTCACACTGGATGTGCCCATTAGCATCTATAAGGCCCTGCTGGGCGGCGAGCAGGTAGTGGAAACCTTATCCGGGCCGGTAAAAATTAACATCAAGCCGGAAACGCAGAACGGCACTCGGCTGCGCTTGCGTGGTAAGGGATTTCCCGTGTACCGCAAGGAGGGTCAGTTTGGCGACCTATACCTGCGGCTGGCCCTGACACTGCCCCAGCAACTCACCGACCAGGAAAAGGAATTGTTCCGCCAGCTTGCCGCCCTGCGTGAGTAGACGCTTACAGCGCCTCCAATGACCTGCCTGGTTTCATCGGCCCAAGCAACCCCATCTGCTACGAAAACCGACTAGCTTCTATGGAAATGCATAGTATCACCATCACTTTTCGGGAGTGTGCTACCACTTACGGTCTCAGCGAAACCGACGTACGGGAGTTCGTGGATATGGGCCTGCTGCAAGCTTCTACCGACACGCCTAATGCCCTGCAGGAAGAGCCCGACCATTTGGTTCGCTTGGCCCGTCTCCACCACGAATTGGCCCTGAGCAAGGACAGCCTAGGCGTGGTACTGGACATGCGTCGGCGCTTGGTGCAGTTGCAGCAGGAGCTGCGCCAGCAGCACGCCCGCGTGCGTCAACTAGAGCTTTTTTTACGCGGCTCGGCCCCCTTGCTTGATGCCGACCTGCAATAACGAACAGGGCGTTACCAGAGCAAATTACTACTGTTAAGCTTGCGCAACAATGCTGGCTACTCCAGACTAGCTCCTGTCTGAAAGTCAAGTTGACTTTGCTTGGTACAACTTTTCCCCTCAGAGCAGGTATAACCTCCCATACCAGCCTCCGGGCCTTCTATCTGCCACCTTTTTTCCATCATATATGCTTCCACGCATTCCCCTATCAAAAGCGTTAGCGCTGGGGGTGTCGGCTTGGGCGTTAGCCCCACTCGCCTCTCACGCCCAGACTGCTGACCGCAAAACAGCTATTGGTATCAACGTTAGTGCCATGCAGTACAAGGGCAACTTTGGCTCTGACTACTGGAACTGGAGCGAAAACAAGTACGCCCCTGGCATTACCATCAGCCAGTACCTTTCCAAAGGGCTCGACTTGCAGTTGAGTGGTAATTATGTGGAGTTCAAGAAGACGGCCCCGGCTGGCAACCCCTACTACGGCAGCAACTTTGCTACCAACGTAGTGAACGTAAACCTGGGCTTGAAATTCAAGCTGCTGAAAGAAGAGTCTTTCATTCGCCCTTACCTGCTGGCCGCTCCCGGCTGGACGTACACGAGCCGTGAAGGAACCATTTTCCGGAACAACCAGACCAACAACACCGACCAGGACAAGAGCTACTTCGATCTGTTTGGGGCCGCTGGCTTAAGCTTCCGCCTCGGCGACGCCGTAAGCTTGTTCGTGCAAACTGGCCAGCACATTCCGCTGAACGCCAACATTGATGGAGTGCAAACCCGCGACGACAACAAGTGGGACGATAAGTTCTTGCAGCACACCGTGGGCCTGAACGTGGCTCTTGGCAAAGTAAAGGATGAGGATAACGATGGTGTACCCGACCGCAAGGACAAGTGCCCCGGCACGCCAGCTGGCGTAGCCGTGGACGCCAATGGCTGCCCCCTTGATGGCGATGGCGACGGTGTTCCAGATTATCAAGATAAGTGCCCCACCGAGAAAGGTCTGGCCAACCTAGAAGGTTGCCCCGATCGTGATGGTGACGGCATCCGCGACAGCGAGGACAAGTGCCCCGACACGCCCGGCAAAGCCGAGCTGCAAGGCTGCCCCGATGCCGACAACGATGGTGTAATTGACCAGAACGATAAGTGCCCCAACACACCTGGCGGCGTGAAGGTAGATGCCAGCGGCTGCCCCGTAGATACCGACGGTGATGGCGTGCCTGACTACCAAGACCGTTGCCCGAACCGTCCGGGTCCGGCTTCTAACAAAGGCTGCCCCGAGATGAAGATTGAGGAGAAGAAGCGCCTCCAGGAAGCTACCAAGTACATTCAGTTCGAGTTCAACAAGGCTACGCTGAAGCCCATTTCGTTCCCGACCCTTGATGGCCTGGTACAAATCCTGAACGATTACCCAGACTACTTCCTGGGTATCTCGGCCCACGCTGATAATGTTGGCAACGATGATTACAACCTGCGCCTGTCGGATGAGCGTGCTGCTTCGGCCCGTGCCTACATGCTGCGCAAGGGTATCCCAGCCGACCGCATTGTATCACATGGCTACGGTGAGAGCAAGCCCATTGCACCAAACACCACGGAGCTGGTCGTGCCCTCAACCGCCGCGTAGAGTTTGACGTGTACCTGCCCGGTGACCCCAACCCCGCAGAAACCAAGTACGGTCCGGCCCCGGAAATTCCGGCGGCTCCTGCTGCGGCCCCAGCCAAGGCGGCGCCCGCTAAGAAAGCTCCGGTTCGGAAGGCTGCTCCCCGTCGGAGGTAATCCGGCTCTAAGCTAAGCCCCTACTGCAAAGCGCCCCGCTCATGTGAGCGGGGCGCTTTTTTGTTGTGCCATTTCGCCAATAGTGGGAGTATGCTACCTCATTCGGATGTGTGGAGGGAGGCTATGTATCTTGCCGGGATGCTGAAAACCGTTACGTATTGGCTGCTGGTAGCAGTAGTGCTACTCGACCTAGGGTATTCCTACCTTCAGTACTACCAGATGCCCCTCGATGGCGACCTTGCCGTTATAGCCCTGCCCAGCGAACTGTGTCGCCAAGTACTCCAGGACCCATTTGGGTGGGCGGCCTTCTCCCGGCACGAAGTTTACATTGCACCTAACCGCTTCTTCGCCCATTTGGCCATGCACTTGTACTTCCGGCACGTGCCGTTGTGGCTACAACAGGTCACCGACCCCATTAGCAGCGTGTACGCGGCCTGCGCTTTGTTTAAAACAGCGGTGCAGGCACTCTTATTTTACTTGCTAGGAGTTTACATTGGAGGCACGTACCGGCTAAGCAGCTACTGCCTGTGGTTGGGCGCGGCCTTGGTAGCGCCCCTGTTTCAAGCCAGCGGGTACCAAATGCAAATGGGCATCATCGACCACTCGGTATCCTACGTTTTCTTCTACGCTTTTCCGCTGGCGTTGCTGCTGCTGTTCTTCTTGCCATTCTACCAGGCCGCTTATTTCGGTCAGCCACTGCGCTTATCCTGGCTTGCGATGCTAGCCTTTATGGGGCTAGCCGTGGTGCTGGCCTTCAATGGGCCCATAGTGGTAGCGGCGGCATCGGTGCTATTCCTCGGCATTGGGGTGCATTGGGTAGGGCAGCAGTGGCGTGCTACCAGGCAGCCCTGGTTAGCTAGCTACTGGGTAAGCAGGCTGCGTACCGTGCCAGCAAAGCCTGTTCTTTTGCTCGGATTTTTCGCGGTGCTGTGCCTCTACTCGCTATACTTAGGGCGCTATGAGGCCGAAAGCTATACGCACACCTTGCCTCTCTTCGAGCGGTACCGCCTGTTGCCCCAAGGAGTATACAAACAGCTTACCGTGAAGCTGGGCCTGCCATTGCTCATAGCCTTGCTTCTGCTCAACCGCTACGTATTGCGCCGCCTATTGCCGTTCACGCCCACCACGGAGCGGATTACGCGCGGCATACAATGGCTGGGGCTGTTCGCGCTAGTCTATGTGCTGCTGCTGCCTTTGGGAGGGTACCGCAACTACCGCCCGCTCATTCTACGCCGCGACTCCATACTGCCCATCATACTAGGCATGGTGTACTGCTACGGCATTTCCAGTTGGTATGTGGTACATCACCTTGCCGGCAAGACCCTGCGCTGGTATCTGGCGGCCCTAGGTGTATGCGCTGCTATCTACATGGCGGTTGACAAGCCCCGCATTGCTTCCACCGATAACAACGACTGCGAGCGACTAGCCCTGCAGCAGCTCGCTCAATCATCGGAACCAGTTGTTAAGCTTGGCACCTCCTGCACCGTCATGGCCTTTGAGCAGCTTACCGAGCCCTCCCAATCAGAAAGCAACGCCCAGCTACTAGCCCACTGGCGCATTACGAAGGGTAAGAAGCTCTACTACCAGGCACCGGCTGGTAGCAGCCTGATCATTGCTTACATCCAGTCTACGGCCAAAGCCAGCACCATGCCCGCCACAGTAGCCGCTACTTTGCGCACGTTCAGGCTATGATCGGGACTGGTTTCGAACAAGATGGTAGTAGATACATGCAGGAAATTGCCAGCTACTAAGCCCAGCAAAGCTGCGTACAGCCCGTGCTGCAATAAGTCTTCCAGCACTACGTAGTTGCTGATGATGATACCAGCCGGGCCCGCGGCCGCAAATACTAACAGGTAGGGCATGGCCCGGCTGAACGTCCCTAGGCGTAGTAGCAAAGCGGCCATCAGGGCAAACGCCGCCGGAATGTGATGCAGGGCTACTCCGGCCAGAATAGCGTAGAAGTTCTGGCTTACATCGCCTGCAGCCGGCGTTTTCACCAGTATACTACCCTCCAAGAAAGAGTGTAGCACTAGTGAAAACAAGAGCAGAAATGGCACTCGCCCAGCATGTTCCGTATGGTGATGCACGTGCCCATGCTCCACGCCCTGCGAAAATACCTCCAGCAACAGCTGCCCAAAGAAACCAGCCAGCACAAAGTACCCAACCCGATGCCCCGGCAGCATTTGCAAGGCCTCGGGTAGCAGATGCGTGATGGTGAGGGTAAACAGATAAGCGCCACTAAAAGCCAGTAGTGGCTTCATCCACGTGGTGCGAGCCGTCGGCACAAAGCGGGTTAGCCAACCGGCGCCCAGCACGGTACCAAACAAAGCAAAAACGGCAAACCACATAGGTTGGAGAAACAATAATTGAGTAGCCAGCCTAGTTGGCGACTAGTACTAACCCAGCCGCATTTCCTAAGCGCTACTCATACAGCACCCTGAAATAGTAAAAAGGGCGTTTGCACGCCCTTTCGCAGTAGTATGGCCACAAAACAGGCGCCTACTTTTGCAACAATGCTGCAAAAGTAGGCGCCTTTCTACTCAAATCAAAGTGAATCTGAAGGAGCAGCTTTGGCGGCGGGGTTGGCTTCCAGCTCCATTCCGCATACCGGGCACTTGCCAGGCTTGCTGCTGGCGCTGCCTTCGCAACCCATAGGGCAGCTGTACGCGGCAGCCAGCACCGGAGTTTCGGTAGTACCAGCGGGAGCGGTAGTAGCTGCTTGGCCGGCGGATTTCTGCTCGCAGCCCGTTAGCGTGCTAGCTATGGCCAGGCCCACCACTACCGCAGCGGTTTTCCACAATGCTAGGGCCATATACTACTCCTGATCCTCGCCTTTGGTACCAGCGTTTTGCACGGTCTGAGGAGCCGCTGGGTGATTGGTGCGCGATGCTTCTTCGGAGTTAGCCGTGCGAGCCGCATCAGCCGAAATTTTCTCTTTCGCATTAGGCTCATCCAAAGTCACTTCCGAGCTGATGGGACGCTCAATAGCGCCACCTTTTGCTTGGTCGGCTTCATGCTCCGTGTGCTGGTCAAAGTTGTCGGATGAGCGGGAGCCGGGAGCTACCATATCTACCGATACTTTTTTGTCAGGGCGCCAGTCAGAAGGTTCGGTGCTGCACGCGTTCAGGGCGAGCGTGGCCAGAGCTAGGGCAGAAAGCACGAGTTGCTTAGTCATGAGAAAAGAAGAATGAGCTACGTAGTTAGTTGAATGACGAAAAGCGCAGACCGAAAGTTGGCTTACGCGGCGGGTTGGGTAGGCAAAGCAGGCAGCAAGTTCTTGCGGCGCAGCATGGCCTCGAACAGTTTTTGGTCGTTGCCGCCTTTAAAAATCCGGTCGGGCACTTGCACAAAGATGGGCGTTTCGAACGTCTTGGCAGCCCAGCGGCGCCAGCCTTTGATGTCTTCGGGCAGTTCGTCGGGGCCTTTCAGGTTGAGGAGGTAGCCCCCGTCTTCACGCTGCACGCTACCAATCATATCCCAGGTTAGGCGCATGCCTTCCCGCTCGTTGCGGCGCAGCACAATTTGCTTATTGTCGAACTCATAGTTGAGCTTTTCAAACAGCGGCTTGCTTTGCTCCATCTGGGTGGCTCCAGTAATCTGAGCTGAACGTAGCAGCACGTACAGCAGCGTCAGAATAAACGCCGAGGCCAGCCACCACCATGAGGGCCAAATAAGTACTGGCAGCAAGCCCAGCACGAACGGAATAACTGCGTACCACCACTCCTTGCGCCACACCCGGCCCATGGCAATGCGCGTGTACGTGTCGGTATCGAGCTGGTGCTTTTTGGTGACAATAGCCAGCGGCGAGGGTCCCTGCGGCTGCGCTTGTTGTCGGTAGTTGCCGCGTTGGTTGGGAAGTTGCATGGGTGATATGGAAAACACGTGGAACGAGCCGATTATGACAGCGGTAGGCCAGCTACCCGCACGTAGTTACACCACGTGTGCTACCTCTTCGGCTACATTCAATTCACTAGAAAAGTTAGTATGCTTTTAAACTCATGTCGAGGCTCTTGGTAGAGTGCGTAAGCGCCCCCACCGAAATGAAGTCTACCCCGGTTGCCGCAACGTCTGCAATGATTTCTTCCGTAATACCCCCGCTCGCCTCAAGCGGCAGGCGACCGGCTACCAAAGCTACTGCTTCACGCAGCATGGGCGGGGCCATATTATCGAGCATGATTCGGCTGATGCCGCCCACTTCCAGCGCCTCCTGTACTTCAGCCAGGGTGCGGGTTTCTACTTCAATGGGCAACTGACGGCCGGTGCTGGCCAAGTAGGCCTGCGTGGCTTTCACCGCCTGCCGAATGCCGCCAGCGTAGTCGACGTGGTTATCCTTCAGAATAATCATGTCGAACAACCCGTAGCGGTGATTTACACCTCCACCAATCAGCACGGCCCACTTCTCGCAGAGCCGGAAGTTAGGCGTGGTTTTGCGCGTATCCAGCAGCCGGGCCTTGGTACCGCTCAGCAAAGTAGTGAGGTGGGCTGTGTGCGTAGCAATACCACTCATGCGCTGCATGCAGTTGAGCACAAGGCGCTCGGCGGTCAGAATGCTGCGAGAGCGTCCTTCTACCGTAAAGGCAATGTCGCCGTACTGAACGCGGGCTCCATCAGCCAGAAGCTGCTCTACTTGAAGTTCCGGGTCTACCTCTCGGAAGATGAGGTGAGCTAGTTCTACGCCGGCCAACACGCCGGCATCTTTCACCAGCAGGTGGGCTCGGTTGCGGGCTTCAGCGGGTATGGCGGCCTGGGCTGAATGGTCGCCATCACCCACGTCCTCGGCTAGAGCCGTGCGGATGAAAGTAGAAAGAGCTTCCGGCGTAAGGTAAGATGGGGTTTGCACGGCGCAAAAATAGCAAAAACAGCCCGATTCCCGGCCCTACCCTCTTACCTCATTCTACTTACCGGAAGTTACACACTGCCAGCCCACTACTAGGTCTTTGTGAATGCCTACCCTCCTTAAGGCGAGTAAAACCCCTCGTGTGGGATGCAGGCTAGGATATAGACATAAAAAACGCGCCGCAGAAAGATCTGCGGCGCGTCGGGAGAGAGAAGAGTAGGGAATTTATTCCTTCGAGAAATCGATTGTGCCAATCTTAAGAGCACCACTAACTGATTTCATCTTGACAAACATGCGGTAAGTACCATTTTTGCCAGCGTACTTACCTACTGCATACGGGGTACCCTCATTGCTTCCCCCGTAATGGATAAAATCAAAGGAAGCGGGGCTATTCTTAGCGAAGAAGTCTTTCATGACAAACTCGGCCTGCGTAGAGCTATAGCTTTGCTTGTCTCCGTCGAAGCTGAGCTCTACCGTAGGAGCGAAGTACTCAGCTAGTTCGTGTGAGGAGCTACCCCTGATGGCATTGCGAATAGGGGCGAAGGCTTCCCCCTGGGCCTGGACACCTACTGACAACAGGAGACTCCAGAACAGGACGAATACCAGGAAAAAAGTGCGTTTCATGCTAGAGTAGAGAATTCGTCATGCAGTTTGCGAAAACTATGCCAATCATATAGTAGTACAAGTATTTTCCCGCCAAGTCCACTACTCCAGGGCTAAGTTAGGGAAAATGCGCGCGTTTAGGCGGCACCCGTATATCTTTGCACCATGAACAAACAGGTATTGTTGGTAATTCTGGACGGCTGGGGACTGGCGCAGAACAAAGAAGTATCGGCCATTGACCAAGCGCGTACGCCTTATGTCGACTCGTTGTTTCAGCGTTTTGCGCATAGCAAGTTGCAAGCCTCCGGCGAGGCCGTAGGATTGCCCGATGGGCAAATGGGTAATTCTGAGGTGGGCCACATGAATATTGGGGCTGGCCGCGTGGTATACCAAGACCTTGTCCGCATCAACAAATCTATCCGGGAGCGTAAGCTGGCAGCTATGCCCGCCCTACAGAAAGCGCTGGAATATGCACGCGCTAACCAGAAGCCGGTGCACCTGATGGGTCTACTCTCCGACGGTGGCGTGCACTCTCATATTGAGCACCTGAAAGCTCTGTGCACCATTGCCCACGACCAGGAGGTGCACAAGGTATTTATTCACGCCTTCACCGACGGCCGCGACACCGACCCCAAAGGCGGCGTGAACTACGTAAACGACCTGGAGCAACACTTGCAGCGCGGGGCTAGCGGCAAAATTGCTACGCTAGTTGGCCGTTACTACGCTATGGACCGCGACAACCGCTGGGAGCGGGTGAAGCTGGCGTACGACCTGCTGGTGAACGGTAAGGGTACGCCTTCCCAGAACCTGATCCAAAGTATGCTCGACTCCTATAAGGAGGGAGTTACCGACGAGTTCTTGAAGCCTATCATTAAGGTAGGAGCCGACGGGCAGCCCCTGGCTACTATTCAGGAGGGTGACGTGGTTATTTGCTTCAACTTCCGCACCGACCGCGGCCGGGAGATAACACAGGCGCTGACCCAGCAGGACTTTCATGCCTATGAAATGCACCGGCTCAATCTGCACTACCTCACTATGACCAACTACGACGCCACGTTTACGGGCGTCACGCCAATCTTCGAGAAAGACAACCTGGAGAATACTTTAGGTGCCGTGCTGGAAGCAAATGGCAAAACCCAAATTCGGATTGCCGAAACGGAAAAGTATCCGCACGTTACCTTCTTCTTCTCAGGAGGCCGCGAGGCGGAGTTCGACGGTGAGAAGCGCATCATGCGCAACTCGCCAAAGGTGGCCACCTACGACTTACAGCCGGAGATGAGTGCCTATGAGCTACGCGATGCATTGGTACCGGAACTACAAGCCAAGTCGGCAGACTTTGTGGTGCTTAACTTTGCCAACACCGACATGGTAGGTCATACTGGCGTGTTCGAGGCGGCGGTGAAAGCAGCCGAGGCGGTAGATGCATGCGCCAAGGATGTAGTAGAAACGGCCCTGGCTAGCAACTACTCGTGCATCATCATTGCCGACCATGGCAATGCGGACATGATGGTCAACCCCGACGGCTCGCCCAACACGGCCCATACTACCAACTTGGTGCCCTGCATCTTGGCTGACAACGACTACCGTGGCACCTTGGCCGATGGTAAGCTCGGGGACATTGCGCCTACCGTTCTTCAGTTGATGGGCTTACCCCAACCAGAGGTGATGGGTGGTCAGAGCCTGCTGCGTCCCGAAAGCACACCGAATGCGTAGCTCTTGGCTACTAGTTAGCTTGCTGCTACTCGGGGCTTGTGGGCCGGGCGAGGATACCACCGTGCGCCTGAACCCAGCAAACCGCAAACCCGGCTACTTCGATGTCAAGGGCTTCCTAGACCAGCAAGTAGCATTGCTTAATCAGCGCAAGCCGGCAGTAGATAAACAAGTGGAGTTGCGCAACGGGCAGCTAGAAACCACGCGCGTTGCCCAAACTGATTGGAGCAAGGAACTACAGATCTTTTACCAGGCCGACATCAACAAGCCGGCCCTACGCAATGCATACACAATAACACCCTCAGCTTATTCCGCTGGGGGTGTGCAGCGCTACGCGCGCAAACCTGGCGTGGAGGGTACCGTAGAGTCGCTGACGATTAACGCAGCCAACGGCACGAACCAGGTGCAAGAGCTTACGGCCATTATAAAGCAGGATAATGCCCTGTTTTACTCGGAGAAAAAGCTCCGTTTGTCCTGCACCCAAGGCCAAATAACGAGCTACGAAGTGACCGGTGTGCAGAAGCTTGTTCTATTTGACTCCGTGCGCTATTCCGTACGGACGCGGGTGCTGTAAGTCGAGAACCTCAGGTTTCCCTGGGTAACAGCATGGCTCAGTGATTACGCTCAACCAATTTCTTAGTGGTTGAGCTCAGCGCCTTATCTTAATCCAAGTACGGTTCTACGTGTACGGCGCTTAGCCGGCCGCCCTGGTACAGAACCGACACATAGTTGGTGCGCTCGGTATCCCCGATGCGTAATTGCTCAGAAACACCCGTAGCCGGACGGTGCGCGGCTTCCATGCGCGTACGTAGGCGGCGAGCGTATGAAGGCTGAAAGTTTGTAATGGCAGCGTCACGCAACAGGTCTTTTTCCGCCGCACGGTAAAACTCAAAAGTATTGCCTTGATGGCGCAACAAAAGCACTGTATCTACCTGCCCAGCCTCGTGCAAATTGCGGCAGGGCCGACGGGCTACTACTTTGCCTCCATCCAGCAGTAGCTCTGCTACCGTTGGCTCGGCTCCAAAGGGTTGCCCAGCCAAAGAATCATTGGTGAGACGAACCAACCGGGCCGTTGTTACCCCAGACCGACTTGGTGCACCGGCCGTGTGCGCCGTAGCGGTTGGGTTTATTTCGGCCTGCTGCCTGCTAGAATTCCGGGGGCCTTGCTGATCAGGACCCAGCAACGCCGCCGCGTACAGTAGCGCAGCTGATAAGGACGTGGCAGAAGTAAGCAACAAGGCAGTAAGCATGACAATAGGCGAATGAGCTTCGCTCGTTTATACGCAACTACTTCGCCAATGGCTTGCCTTTGTGGTAGTTCGTCGCCCAGCAGTGGCCCTGGGGCGTCCAACTGGTGCTACTGCCCCATGAGTGTGGCAAGCACCCAGCGCCGACCGCCATGGTTCCGGTGCTCGCCCAAGTAAATTCCCTGCCAGGTGCCCAAAGCCAACTCTCCGTTGCTGATTGGAATGCTCACAGCATGCCCCAGCAGGCTGGCTTTGATGTGGGCTGGCATGTCGTCGGGGCCTTCCATCGTGTGGCGAAAATAGGGCGCGTTTTCAGGTACAGTACGGTTGAAAAACTGCTCAAAATCGTGGCGCACGGTGGGGTCCGCGTTTTCGTTGATGCTCAAGCTAGCCGATGTATGCTGAATGAAAAAGTGGGCGGTACCCATCCGTAGATTCTCTAGCTCTGGCAGCTCAGCCACCAGCAAATCGGTAACCAAGTGAAAACCCCGACCGACAGCCGGCAACCGCAGGCGCTTCTGAATAAACTGCATAAGGTTATGGATTTACCCGCTCGTACGCACCTACGTCGGGGTTGTTCGCGCTGCGGCGGCGGTTTAGCAGGTCGATGGTAGTAGGCAACGGTACGCCCTGGTTAGAAGCGGGCGAGAGAGTATCCAGCTGATAATCGTAGCCCTTGCCGCGGAAGCGAAACGGAGTGCTTCGGAAGATACTACGTCTCAACTCACTCGGGTTCAGTATGTTACCATTTTTACTTTGGTCTAGTGCTCCCCCTTTTGCGTAGTCTTTGGTGCGCAAGAGGCTATGGCTGATGCTGATGTTGCTAGCGTACTGCTCTCCATCAATAAAGGCCAGTTCATCCTCAATAGAACCCCACACAATGGAGTTGCGCATGATAAAACTGGGGGCTACGGCTGGCTGCGTCACCCCGTTGATTTTGATAGTTGAGGCCAGTAACACCGAGGACGACTCCCGCCGAAACTGCGGGGTATAGTTTGCAATGGTGCAGTAGTCAAACTGGTAGGTGCCACCCTGCACGGCCCACACGGCATATTCGCCGCAGTTTGTGAGCAAGGTATTGTGCACCGTAAAATCGGCGGAGATACCCAGAATACCAGCACCTTCCAAGGAAAGCCCTCCGTTGGCAAAAGCTAGTTTGGCGCTGGATATATTTTTCAGCACCGTATTCTCCACCAATATGTTAGGACGCGGCAGGGTATTGTTTGGGTTATAGGCCAGCAGGCCAAATGCGCTGTTCTTAATTTCAGTGTAGCGAACTACGTTGTTGCGGCTACCTTGGTCAAACTCGATACCCCCCCACTGGCCCGGCACCTCGTTGTACACCTCCTCTAGCCGGTCGCCCTGAAAGCGCACAATGTTCTTATCATCGGGTTTCAACTCGCCGGTAGGCGCATAGGTGGGGTTGATGAGCAAGCGTCCTTGCACCACCAGAAAGGCGCCCGAATGGCTGTATATACGAGTACCTGGCTCAATCGTCAGGGTGCAGTTGGGGCCCACCCGCGCGTAGTCGTAGATGACATGGGGCTTGTCGGCTGTCCAGACGGCATTGCAGGGCAACGTTTCAGCGGCGTGGAAGTAGGCATTTTGCCCGTAGCTCAGCACTTTCACCTGCTGGTTGTTGCCGTTGGTGCGGAAGCGTAAGTCGTCCTCCACAATAAAAGGCCTCGCGTCGCCGGCCGTAGGGTCTACGGTAGCACTCACCAGCACCAACAAGCTGTCTTTGCCCCTAATTTCTACGTTGTTAGCCGTACTGCCAGCATCGCCATTAATAAGGAGGTTGTACGTTACCCCTGGACGACCAGTCAGGCTGATTTCCTCCACCCGCACGGCACGCGGGTTGCGGTTGTACACCCACAGGCGCTTGGTTACCGTGCCCACCGTCACAAATACGGTGTCGAACTTCACCGTATCGGCGGAGAATTCGAGCTTGGCACTGCTATCCGTCGTGATGATGTCTTCCTTGGGTTCGCACCCTGGTAGCAAGGCCAAAGCGGAAAAGAAAAGCAGCAACGGGAGTAGAAAGCGCATAGAATGGCAAGCTAAAAAAGAACGTCATGCCGCGGGACGGTGCATCTCAGGTGCTGACGTTGTAATACTATTGATTACTACCGTAGCGAGTAGATGCGTCGTTCCT
Source organism: Hymenobacter sp. AT01-02 (assembly GCF_000961955.2). Classification (NCBI taxonomy): domain Bacteria; kingdom Pseudomonadati; phylum Bacteroidota; class Cytophagia; order Cytophagales; family Hymenobacteraceae; genus Hymenobacter; species Hymenobacter sp. AT01-02. The sequence continues at coordinate 46,214 of NZ_JZIR02000038.1, read as the reverse complement.
GGGCATGACGTTCTGGTGCGTCTGGGAAGACAAACGTGCGGCCAGCCAAGTTATTACGCTACGCCTTCCTTAAGACGTTCAGCGCTTTCAGCTAGGCGAAGCTGCTCCACAAAATCATCAATGTTACCGTCCATTACGCTGCTCAGGTTATACACCGTGAAGCCTATGCGGTGGTCCGTTACTCGGCCCTGGGGGTAGTTGTAGGTGCGAATTTTGTCTGACCGGTCGCCGCCGCCAATCATGCTCTTGCGGGCCGCACCTTCGGCTTCGTTTTTCTTGGCCAACTCAATCTCGTAGAGGCGCGAGCGAAGTACCTGCAAGGCCTTATCGAAGTTCTTGAGCTGTGATTTTTGGTCCTGGCATTGAGCCACCAGACCAGTAGGAATGTGGGTGAGGCGTACGGCCGAGTAAGTTGTGTTTACTGACTGACCACCGGGACCCGACGACATAAACAGGTCCTTACGTACGTCGTTCATGTCGATTTCCACGTCCAGTTCCTCGGCCTCGGGCATTACCACAATAGAAGCTACGGAGGTGTGAATGCGGCCCTGAGTTTCGGTGGCGGGTACGCGCTGCACGCGGTGTACCCCCGATTCAAACTTGAGCTTGCCGTACACATCTTCGCCCTTCACGGCGAGGATAATTTCTTTGTAGCCACCAGAAGTACCTTCCGTAGCATCAATCAAATCCATGCGCAATCCGTGCTTTTCGGCGTAGCGCATGTACATACGCTGCAAGTCGCCGGCAAAGATGGCAGCCTCGTCGCCGCCCGCTCCGGCCCGGATTTCCATGATAATATCCTTGGAATCGTTCGGGTCCTTAGGAATCAGCAAGTCTTTGATAACGGCTTCCAAGCGTTCCTGCTCGGGGTAGAGCGCTTCTAGCTCATCCTTAGCCATTTGGCGGAAGTCTTCGTCCTTCTCGGTGGAAATAACTTCCTTGGCGCCGTCGATGTTAGCCAGCACATTCAGGTAGGCCTTGTACTCGACAACAATTTTATTCAGGTCCTTATATTCTTTATTGAGCGTCTTGAAGCGCTTCATGTCGCTCATGACGTCTGGATGCGTGAGTTGTTCGCTCACGTCGTTGAAGCGCTGTTGGATGGCCTCTAGTTTATCTAGCATCGTGCCTGCAGAAAAGGGATTGGGAGTGCAAAGGTACGCAAATGGAAGGCGCCCCGAAAGACCGCGGAACTACTTGTGGCAGAGGGCCAGACCGCTACCTTACCACGAGGCTAGCCCAACGGCCCCAAAAAGCACCTGACAGCGCGTTAATCTTTCCGCCTCACCCCCACAGGAAGACAGAGTAGAGCCGGGGAAGGAGGTAGAAAATGTAAATTCACGATATCGTAAACGTTGGTCTTTCAGAAAAATTCCTACTTTACGGCCGCAATCCTCGCACGTATGGCCTCATTCCGAGCCCTTTCTGTAGTACCCCGCATCTTGGCGGCCCCAGTGGCTGTCATTATTACAGGGATTACCGTGACAACAACCCGCTGACGCGGGCTGCGGATTTCTCTTTCTCTTTTTTGATTGTTCGCCGCCCGCCTCGCCGGAACCTCCCTCAGGAGCTACCGGGTCGAAGCGGGTTTTTTCTTGTCCTTTTCCTATGCAGGTTCTCAAATTCGGAGGTTCATCCGTGGCTACGGCCGACAACATTAAACGCGTATTGGCCTTGGCTCACGCTGCCGCCCAACGAACTCCCACCGTGGTAGTCGTTTCGGCGCTGAGTGGGGTTACCGATGCGCTGATTGATGCCGGACGCCGGGCGGCGGCGGCCGATGCCTCCTACCGAGAACACCTGCAAGTGCTGGAGCAGCGCCACCTTGATGTGGTGCGCAGCTACTACCCATCACGGGTCAAAGTGCGGTGCTCAGCTTAGTGAAAACGTACTGCAATGAACTGGAAAGTATCTGCGACGGGGTATTTGCCCTGGGCGAGCTGTCGGCCCGCACCCTCGACCGGCTGGTAAGTTATGGGGAGCTGCTGTCGTCGCGGGTGGTAGCGGCGGCACTAGCGGCCCAAGACACGCCTCATCAGTGGCTCGACAGCCGCCAGCTGATTCGCACGGACGCCCATTACGGCCACGCCGCCGTTGACTTCACAACCACCAACCCGCAGATACAGGCAGCCGTGAGCGGAGCCGACGCGGCCCTGTACGTAGCACCCGGCTTCGTAGCGGCCACCCATGATGGTAGCACGACCACCCTGGGCCGCGGCGGCTCCGATTACACCGCCGCTATTTTTGCTGGTGCCCTAGGCGCCGAGCAACTGGAAATCTGGACCGATGTGAGCGGCATGATGACGGCCGACCCGCGCCTCGTGCGCCACGCCCGGCCCATTCCGCGCATTTCCTACCAGGAGGCCATGGAACTGTCACACTTCGGGGCCAAGGTACTCTACCCACCTACTATTCAACCCGTAATGCGCCAGGGCATTCCACTCTGGATCAAGAACACTTTTGCTCCGGAAGATGAAGGCACCCTAGTAGAAGTAGCGCCGCCCGCCCACCAGGCTACGGTGCGTGGCTTATCCAGCATTGGGGCCGTTACGCTGCTGCGCCTGGAAGGCGGCGGCATGGTCGGCATTCCGGGCTTTTCGCGCCGGCTGTTTGCCGCCCTGGCCCGCGAGCAGGTCAACGTCATTCTGATAACCCAAAGCTCCTCGGAGCATTCTATCTCGGTGGCTGTGAACAAGGCCGATGCCGCCCGCGCCCAGCAAGCCGCCGACGAAGAATTCGGGCCCGAAATCAGTGCGGGCCGCCTTGATCCGCTGTACCGGGAAGATGACCTAGCTATTGTGGCCCTGGTAGGTGAGCAGATGAAGGACCACCCCGGTATCAGCGGGCGTATGTTTGGAGCACTCGGGACCAATGGCATCAACATCCGGGCTATTGCGCAGGGCTCCTCTGAGAAGAATATCTCCACTGTAATCCGGCAGCAGGATGTGCGCAAGGCCATCAACGTCTTGCACGAAACCTTCTTTGAAGCCACTACCCGCCAAGTAAATATGGTGCTAGTGGGCGTAGGCAACGTGGGCCGCAAGCTCCTCGACCAACTAGCCCGCCAACAGACTTGGCTACGTGAGAAGCTACGCCTCAACCTACGAGTAGTAGGGCTAGCCAACAGTTCCCGCTTTGTGCTGGATGAGGAAGGACTGGACCTACACAACTGGAAGCCCGCACTAGAAGCCGGCCAACCCATGAACTTGACCGAGCTGACCGCAGAGCTGCTGGCGCTGAACCTGCGCAACACGGTGTTCGTGGACGTAACGGCCAGCGCCGACGTAGCCGCCGGCTATGCGCCCCTACTAGCCCGTAGCGTGGCAGTAGTGGCTTGTAATAAGGTAGCGGCTTCATCTGCCTACGCTGAGTACGCTCGCCTGAAGGCCTTGGCGCACGACTTCAACACCCAATTCTTGTTTGAAACCAACGTAGGCGCGGGCCTCCCGGTAATTGGCACCCTCAACGACTTGCTGCGCAGTGGCGACGAGGTACACCGCATTGAAGCCGTCCTGTCGGGCACGCTCAACTTCGTGTTCAATAACTACGACGGCACGCGCTCCTTTGCCGAGGTAGTGCGCCAGGCCCAGGACGAAGGCTACACCGAGCCAGATCCGCGCCTCGACCTTACGGGGGTAGACGTGGCGCGCAAGATTCTGATTCTAGCTCGGGAATCGGGGCGCACTCTGGAAATGAGTGACATCCATAACGACTCCTTTCTGCCGGCTTCCTGCTTAGAAGGCGATGTAGCTGCTTTCTACGAGCAACTAGCCGTGCACGAGCCCCATTTCCGCGGACTCTACGACGCGGCCGCGGCCAACGGGCAAAAGCTGCGTTTTGTGGCCAGCTACGCCGACGATAAGGCCCGGGTGGGCTTGCAGTCCTTAGCACCCGGCCACGATTTGTATTCTTTGCAGGGCAAGGACAATGCGGTGCTGTTCTACACCAACCGCTACGTAGAGCAACCCCTCGTAATCAAAGGCGCCGGCGCCGGTGCCGACGTAACGGCCTCGGGCGTGTTTGCCGATATTCTTCGTGCCGTGCAGTCGTAATCGGCTTATGCCTTCTCCTATGAATCTTTCTTCTTCTGTTACCGTGCTGGCGCCGGCCACCGTTGCCAATGTAGTGTGCGGGTTTGATGTGCTGGGCTTTGCCCTCAACGAGCCCAATGATACCATGCACTTGCGCTTCACCGAGCAGCCCGGCGTCACCATTATCAATGAAGACGACTATAACCTACCCACGGAACCTGCTCGCAACGTGGCCGGAGCAGCTCTCCTGGCCTTCCTGCGGGCCGTGCCAGAGCCGGTGGGCATAGAGGTGCGCATCAGCAAGGCCATCAAGCCTGGCAGTGGTATAGGCAGTAGTGCCGCCAGCGCCGCGGGGGCCGTAGTAGGGGCTAACCAACTATTAGGCAACCGGTTCAGCAAGCCGGAGTTGGTAGAGTTTGCCATGTACGGCGAGGAAGTAGCGTCTGGCGTCCGCCATGCCGATAATATTGCGCCTGGCATTTACGGCGGCGTCACGCTAATTCGGGCCACCACGCCTCGGCCCGACATTGTGCCCTTGTCGGCGCCGCCCCTGTTCGTGACGGTAGTACACCCCCAAATTGAGGTAAAGACCTCCGATGCCCGCCAGATTCTGAAGCAGCAGGTGCCGCTGAAGTTGGCTATCCAGCAATGGGGCAATGTGGGCGCCCTGGTAGCCGGACTACTCCAGCACGACTACAACCTCATTGGGCGCGCCCTTGAAGACGTCATCATCGAGCCGGTGCGTAGCATTCTTATTCCGGGCTTCCAGGAGGTGAAGCAGGGCAGCCAAGCCGCGGGGGCCCTGGGCGGTGGCATTTCTGGCTCGGGCCCTTCCCTGTTCATGCTCAGCAAAGATGAGGCGACTGCCCGCGCCGTAGAAGCGGTAATGCACGACGTGTATGAGCGCCTAGGCCTCGACCACCACACCTACCTAACCACAATTAACCAGCAAGGCGTGACACTAGTAGCCCCTCCGTCCGCGTAGCGCGGGTCGTTTCTCTGGGCTGCCTTCCTCTGGCTACTCTGCTGGTTTACCTCTCCTTTTGCTTGCTTACTCATGCTCTATTATAGTCTCAACCGCCAGTCGGCCCCGGCCGATTTTCGCACGGCTGCCGTGGCCGGGCAAGCGCCCGATGGGGGCCTATACTTCCCCGAATCTATTCCGCGCTTTCCGGCCGGCTTCGTCGAAAGCCTTGCCTCCTTGTCGCCCGCCGACATCGCCTATACCACGCTGCAACCCTACGTGGGCGATACTATGCCGGAGGCCGTGCTACGCGAGATTTGCGCCGCAGCCGTCGATTTCCCCTTTCCGCTGGTGCCCGTAACAGAGCAAATTAGCGCCCTGGAACTGTTTCATGGCCCCACACTGGCTTTCAAGGACGTAGGAGCCCGCTTCATGAGCCGCTGCCTGGGGTACTTCTCCCGCCACGAAACGCGCCCCGTAACAGTACTGGTGGCTACCTCCGGCGATACCGGCGGGGCCGTAGCAAGCGGCTTTCTGGGAGTACCGGGAGTAGAAGTCGTTATCCTCTACTTCGGGCAAGGTAAGCCCAGTGCAAGAACAGCAACTCACGGCCTTGGGCCAGAACGTAACCGCCCTGGAGGTGCGCGGCAATTTCGATGACTGTCAGCGCCTCGTGAAGCAAGCCTTCCGCGACGAAGCTGTTACGAGCCGCCGACGTCTTACCTCGGCCAACTCCATCAACGTAGCTCGGTGGCTGCCCCAGCAGGTGTACTACTGCTACGCCGTGGCCCAACAGCAGGCAGGATCTGCGGCGCCCGTGGTGGCCGTGCCTAGCGGAAACTTCGGCAACTTGTGTGCGGGGCTGCTGGCGTATACTTCCGGGCTGCCGGTAGGACATTTTGTGGCGGCCTGCAATGCCAACGACGCCGTGCCTGCTTACTTAAAGTCGGGCAGTTACTCAGCCAGGTGGCCGTGGCTACCCTTTCCAATGCCATGGACGTAGGCGACCCGAGCAACTTCAGTCGTATTCTGGAGCTGTTTAGCCATGAGCACCCCGTTATTCAGCAGCTGCTCAGTGGCTATTCCGTGACAGACGCGGACACTACCGCCACCATCCGGCGCGTACACGAGCAAACCGGCTACCTCCTCGATCCGCACGGCGCCGTGGCTTATTTCGCCCTAGAGGACTACTTGCGTCAGCAGCCTAGGCAGCCCGGCATTTTCTTGGAAACTGCCCACCCCGTAAAATTCCCGGACGCCGTGGAGCAGGCTACGGGCCATACGGTACCCATACCAGCGGCCCTCCACGAGCTGCTGAGCCGGCAGAAACACAGCATTTTGCTTGAGCCCACTTACGAAGCCTTGCGGGCCTACTTGCTAGAAACCACATAATACCTTGCCCTACCGGCCAGCCGGAACCGAGTTTAGGCGCTCGTTGCCACTGTGGGTTCTGGCTGGCTGGCTGGCTGGCTGGTAGCGGAGGTGCATGCCCCAAATCATCTGCGGCCTTGTTTGGTTGAATGATGCGGAGTTTGTCCCTTTGCACTATCCCTTCTGCTACCTGCCATGCGTCTTCTTCTTCCCGCCACCTTACTATTGCTAGCCACAGCTGCCTGCCGCCCTGATCAGGTTGAGCATTTAAGTAATACCAAGGAGCTGGCCGTGGAGGCTGAAAACCAGCAGGTAAAGCGCATTATGCCCGCCGACCTGCTCCGGGCAACTCGCTGGGCGGGCGACTCGCTTACCCGTACCGCCGACCGGGAATTGCGGCAGGTACTGGCGCAGAAACTTGCGGCGGGTGGCGTAGCAGCCGCCCTCCCCTATTGCAACCCCGATTCCCTCCCAATTACCGATTCTCTGGCCCAGGTGCTGCAAGCAAAGCTAACTTGGTACAGTGCGCGCCCGCGCAACCCGGCGCACCGGGCAGCACTAGCGGCCGCCGAGGTAAACTCCGCCGATACCACCCGACGCGTAGCCCGCCCCAGCTCGGAGGTTTTTACCTACCAGCGGGTGGTAGTGCTGCAAGATGCGCTGTGCCTGCGCTGCCACGGGGCACCAGGCCAAGATATTACTCCGGCAGACCTAGCGCTTATCAAACAACGGTATCCGCAGGATCAGGCAACGGGTTATCAACTGGGACAGGGCATGGGCGTGTGGCGCGCCACCCTGCAACGGCCTGGCGTAGCCGAATTTTGGACGATGAAGACCCGCAAAATTATGAAGAAGCGGAAGCCATTGTTTTAAGGCTACCCCTAACCTTCGCGGCGGTTTTGCAGTTTGGGCAGCATATGACGACTACTGCTGAAAAACCCATCGTTATTATTGGCGCCGGCATGGCTGGCTTGGCCTGTGCCTGCTACCTCCACCGGGCTGGCCACCACGTGCTGGTGCTGGAAGCTGCCGACGCGGTAGGCGGCCGGGTGCGCACCGACGTGACGCCTGATGGCTTCCGCCTCGACCGGGGGTTCCAGATTCTGCTAACCAAGTACCCGGAGGTGCAGCACCTTATCGACTACGGGGCGCTGCAACTAAAGGCTTTTGCCTCGGGAGCCGTCATTCGTTTGCCCGATGGCCGCCAGACGACGTTGCAAAATCCCTTACAGAAGCCAACGGCAGCTTTTTCGGCGCTTACCTCGCCCATTGGCACCTTGGAGGATAAACTGCGCATTTTGAGCTTGGTGCGACACGTCAGCAAGTATGCCAGCGGCCAGCTCATCAGCCGCAACTCCACCAATAGCCAGACTACCCTTGAGTTCCTGCGTAGTTATGGCTGGAGCGAGCAGATCATTGATTTGTTTTTCCGGCCCTTCTTCGGAGGAGTGTACCTCGACCGAGAACTCAGCACGGCCGCTAACTTCTTTGAGTTTGTTTTTCAGCAATTTGTGCAGGGCGAGGCGGCCGTTCCAGCCCTGGGAATGCAACAGATTCCCGAGCAGCTAGCCCAGCGCTTACCCGCCGGCTCGGTGCGCCTGAATACGCCCGTAGACTCCGTGCAGGGCACCACCGTTCGGCTCTGGACCGATGAAACCATTGAGGCAACAGCTGTAGTAGTGGCCGTTGATGGAGCCGCCGCGGCCCGGCTGCTACCTGCCTCCGTTTCCGAAGCCAGCGCCCCCGCTTGGCGACATACCACGTGCACCTACTTTGCCGCCGCCCACTCTCCCGGCCGAGCCGACAAGCTGTTACGCCTGAATGCGGCCCACAATGTTTTGGCGCACAACGTCAGCGTCCCCTCCGATGTAGCGCCAGACTACGCGCCTACTGGTCAAACACTCGTTTCAGTGAGTACACAGGGTGAGCATATGCTTAGCGAAGAAGAGCTTACGGCCCGCTTGCGCCAAGAACTTACGGCTTGGTTTGGTCCCGAGGCAGCTACCTGGCGTCATTTGCGCACCTATCCTATCTCACACGCCCTACCCGTATATTCCGCCGGACAGCCAGCTCGCCAAGCACTCAAAGTGGAAGAACACCTATACCGGTGTGGCGACTACACCGCCTATCCTTCCCTGAACGCCGCCATAGCTACGGGGCGTGAGGTAGCCGAAATGATTGGCAGTGCAACGTAACCCAGCAGATAGGCACGCAACAGGCCCACCGCTACTCGTAGCGGTGGGCCTGTTGCGTGCCTATCTGCTCAATCAAGAGTTGAATACCAACAGAGCGGGGCAGTGGTCAGAGTGCACAATATCGGGTAGCAAGTGAGCTTCCTGAACGCGGGGCACCAGCTCCGTATCCACTAGTAAATGGTCAAGGCGCCATCCTACGTTGCGGGCGCGGGCACCCGCCCGATAGGTCCACCAGGAATAGTGGCCCGTGGCGTCGCCGTGGTGGTGCCGAAAGCTATCCGTAAAGCCGTCCTGAAGCAAATCGGCAAACCACTTCCGTTCCTCCGGGGTAAAGCCGGTGCTGTTTTGGTTGGCCTTAGGGTTATGCAAGTCAATTTCCCGCTGGCAGCAGTTAAAGTCACCCCCAATAACCAAAGGGGGGGCACCGGCGGCTTGCAACTCGCGCACGTAGCGCCGGAAGAAATGCAGCCACGCTACCTTAAAAGCCTGGCGCTCCGGTCCGCTCGTGCCCGAGGGCATGTAGACATTCAGCACCGCGCAATCAGCAAAATCGAGGCGCAGTACACGGCCTTCCGTATCGTATATACTTTGTCCACAGCCTTCTACCACGGCTAAGGGTTGTTGCTTCGAGAAGGTGGCTACTCCGCTATACCCCGGTTTTTGGGCCGGATGTAAGTAGGCATGGTAGCCCAGAGCTGCAAACCCTGACACGTCCAGCGGTTCGCGCCCGGCCTTTATTTCTTGCAGGCAGAGCACATCGGGATCCGCTTCGCGCACCCACTCTAGCAAGCCTTTGCTGAGGGCTGAACGCAGCCCGTTTACGTTGTAAGAAATTATTTTCACTTGCTTTCTTGTGTTGAACTACCTGCTTAAGCCAAAGTGTATTTGAAGCCTTTACTCTTCAGCGTCTTCTAAGTCAAAGTATTCCAGCATGTGCCATTTGAGCATGCGTTCCTGCTCTTTCAGGTTGGCAAAGGGCACGGCGCGCACCAGGCGGTAGTGAGGCCACCCATCAGCATCCACCGTTTCCAGCTCGTAATAGCCACTAAGGCTGAACAGCTTGCAGGTAGCAATGTGCATTAAGTCCTGCTTCTGCTCTTTGGTAAACGGACCGGCACCTTGCCCGAGTTCCTGCACGCCAATAAGCAAAAGCAAGGCGTTTAGATCGGGCTTTTTGCCGAAACGCTCCCGCATCTGGTTCATTAGCTCCCACCAGCGCTGTTCAAACTGCGCTTCGGTTTCTTCTGGGTTCAACATCCCTTAGGAGCTGTGTTCCGCGTGGGGTGGTGCTGGCAAAGCCGCCTCTTCCTTCAGCGCTTCCCAGTACTCTACGGCCCGGCGGAAATGCGGAATTACAATGCTACCTCCGATGAGGTTGGCAATGGCAAATACCTCATACACTTCCTCGTCGGTCAGCTTTTCCTCGAAGCACTTACCCAAGTGGTATTTAATGCAGTCGTCGCAGCGCAGCACCATGGAACAGGCCAAGCCCACAATTTCCTTGGTTTTCACGTTCAGGGCGCCTTCCTGGTACGTGTTGGTGTCGAGGTTGAAGAAACGCTTGATGACCTTATTATCAGCCGCCAAGATTTTTTCGTTCATGCGCTGACGGTAGTCGTTGAATTCGGTTACGAGTGACATGGAGAGGTAGACTGGTTGGAAAAGAAACAATTGACAACCTGAGTGTCAATTATTCCGCCGGCAACTTTCCCTAGTGTATAGGTAGCAGATAGCCTTGGCGGATTCAGGTTAAAACCTTAAAATTAAGGAGAAGTTCTACCCAACCCACTGCGAGGACCTATTTCCGGCAGAAGCATATCCGTAGCGTTATCTATTTATTTACCTCGTGGGTGCCTACCCACTGTAGTTGTCCCGTTATGCTACCCCTACCAGCAGTCCTAACCGACTTCTTCTCTTTGATCTTCCCGCGGGTGTGTTTGGGTTGCGAAGCGTCGCTGGGGCGGGGAGAGGAACATATCTGCACCGACTGCCGCGCGCAACTACCCTACACCGATTATCACAAGCTGCCTATTGCGGAGAACCCGCTGGCGCAGCGGTTCTGGGGTAAGCTTCCTGTCCGCCATTCGCTTAGCTACTTGCGGTTTCTACGACACGGCCGTGTGCAGCATTTACTACACCAGTTGAAATACCAGGGCCAGCAGGACGTGGGCCGCGTGCTAGGCCGCTGGTACGGCCACGAGCTTCTCGAAGCTGGGTTTGCCTCCGCGTTCGACCTGATTGTGCCGGTGCCCTTGCACCCGCGGAAGCTAGCCAAGCGCGGCTACAACCAGTCAGATAGCTTTGCCGAAGGGTTAGCCACTAGCTTAGGTTGCGCGTGGCACGCAGCTGCACTCCGTCGCACTAGTTATACGGACTCTCAGACGCGCAAAAACCGACTTCAGCGCTGGCAAAACGTAGCGGCTGTTTTTGAAGTGACCGATACAAGCGGCGTCCTCGGCAAACGCGTTCTAGTAGTAGATGATGTCTTGACTACCGGCGCTACCCTGGAAGCCTGCGCCGCCGCCTTGCTAGCAGCTGGGGCCTTTGAGGTCAGCATAGCCACCATTGCCTCTGCCGATAGATAGCCAGACGTTTCACTACAAGGTCTGCCCTCCATCAAGGATTGGCTAGGACCGCCGCCAAAACAAAGAGGCCGCTCTCTCAAGGAGAACGGCCTCTTTGTTTTTCTACACGAACTAGACTATCGGTTCGAGCCAGCGTTGATCATTGCGCAACGGAAACCAATGGTAGCCGTGGCTGAGTCTTCCGCCATGAAGCGCCGCGTACCGGGCGAGAGCCAGTAAGCTACGTCGCGCCAAGAGCCTCCTTTATACACGCGCACGTGGTCGTCGATGAGGGACTGGTAGCCTTTCTTGTCGTAGCGCTCGGAGGGGTCCAAGAAGCCGTTACGACGGAAGGGGTTCAGGTCTTCTACATCTTCAAACGACAGCGGACGGTAGATGTCCTGTACCCATTCATTTACGTTGCCAGCCATGTTGTACAGGCCGTAGTCGTTTGGTGGGTAGGAGTAAATGTACTCCGTAATCATAGCACCGTCGTTCAGTGAACCAGCAATACCGGCGTAGTCACCGCGGCCGCGCTTGAAGTTAGCGAGGAACTGGCCCATCTTACCACCGTAGGGGTTACGCACCTGACGACCATCCCAAGGGTAAATGCGCTTGTTTTCCTGGTTCTCGTTGCCAGTTTCCTGGGTACCAACGAGTGCCTGAGCAGCGTATTCCCATTCTGCCTCCGTGGGCAGGCGGTAGTTCGGCAGGGTGTTGCCGTTCTCAATAGCAATTTTGGTTGCACCGCCGTCTTCGGAAGTTCCTTCGGCAGCAGCACCTTTATTTTTCTTGCGGCCGAACAGACCACCGCCACCGCTGCTACCACTATCATCGGCGTCACCGGCTAGGCGCTCATTTACTTTGGCCGTACGCCAGGTGCAATAGTCGTTTGCTTGCAACCAGCTCACGCCTACAACGGGGAAGTAGCGGAAGCCGGGGTAGCGCAGGTAGTAGTCTACGTAGGGGTCGTTGAATGACAACTCGCGGGCCCACACTGTGGTGTCGGGTAGGGCCGACTGATAGAACTCCTCAGCAGAGTCTTTACGCACAAAGTGCAAATACTCGAGCCAGTGAATGTTGGCTACCTCCGCTTCGTCCATGTAGAACGAGGCCAGGGTTACCGTCCGCTCAATGTTGTCGTGGCTCATGGTTACGTCCTCTTCCTGAGAGCCCAGCACTGTGCGGCCACCCTCAATGAAGACCAGACCAGGACCCTCCGGGATGCCTTGGTAGTCAGCTACCTTCATCCCTTCCTCGGTGTTGTACTCAATGCCCGTCGTCGAGCTGTACTTACCGGGTTTCGTGGCTGTGGGCGGGCCGCCTTTGCAGGCTGCTAGCGCGCAGGCGCCTACTACAGCAAAGCGCAGGTACTTGGAAAAATTCATGATGAAGTAGAAACTACCTGTGAGAAAACGTTTTAGACAAGGCAAGTCGGGTGCAATAATACAAATTTTCAAAAGGCGGGGCAAGGAACCAACGGGTAATTTCGGCGCTTTAACCGGCGCCACGCGGCCTCCAGTGCATCAAACTCCCGGAGCTCAAAGAAATTTCATGCGCCCCTCCTACATCGGCGCTAAACTGACTGAGACTCATGTCGTAGCTATAACCGAGCCGAAAACTTCCTACGCTAACACCGGCAATAGCCGTAAGTACTTGTTGGGGATGGTTAGATCCCGGCAACGGGATGCCCCGGTACACTGCTCCCACTGTGATAGGCGTCGTCGTGAAGTACAACCCAGCCTCCGCCCGCTGCGACCCTCCTTGGTAGGTATAGGAAGCCGTGGGCGCAACACTTACTTCGCGCGACTCTCCCTTAACGCTAGACTTAAGAAAGTAGTATTTATACCCCCCATGCAAATTCAGACGCATAGGTAAAGTGGACTGGGTTATAAAGCCCAGATCGGGCTGGTTGATGTGGTGTACGGAAGCCCCCAGCCAGAAACGCTCAGCGTATAGCACCCCCCCAACGCCCGCAGTAAAGTAGTGCACAGGTTGATAGTCGCGCACCTCCAGGCTCTGCGAGCCAACTACGCCGTCGTCGGTGAGCTGGTCGCCGAAGATGAGGTTGCCATAGCTCACGCGTTGCAGGCCATAGCTTATCGATGCGCCGCCGCTCAAGGCCAGCTGTTCGGTCAGGCGGGCATGGTAGGCGTAGACCCCGCCCGCTTGCAACCGGGTATAGCCAATGCCGCCCGTGCGGTCATAGTTTATCAGAACACCAACGGCACTCCTAGGATCGCGCAGGCGGTAGTCGGCGGCTAGTTGGCTGGTCTGAAACGTGCCGGCTAGGGTCGGAAACTGGTTGCGGTAACTGAGTGTGATGCTATAATCGTCGAGTAGGCCAGCGTAGGCCGGATTCTGATACATCCGGTTGGCATAAGGCTGCGCAAAGTATAAGTCCTGTGCCTGGGCAGCACTATGTACCCCAAGGCTAGCAAGGGCTCCTAGCGCGAGCCAGCTGCTTGGGCGCGCAAAACGGAATGATGAGTGGGGTAGGCGTAAGCACATAAGCAGGTTTCTTAACGCCCAATGCCGGGACTTTGGTGCAAGGTGGCAGTAGCAGACGGAACTAAAAGCAGCAAATTTTTCCTCCTACATCTGAACAGTTTGTTTTCCATAAGCGCCGCTCCTACCATTGTTGGGAGTATTTGCCCAGCAAGGTAGGTTTCCGTTCTACTTTTGCGAGCATCCTGGCAACGTGTTTGCCTCGCCAAGTAGCTGCTTTACACGAGTATCCTAGCCGCTACCTGCGCCCGGCACCGGGGCAGCACCCTGGCACGAGCCGCCGACTCATCACGCTCCTTTTCTTTTCTCCTCACAATTATGCGTAAGATTCTCATTGGGCTACTGATTTTCGTGGTCGTGGTGGTAGTGGCTCTGGCCGCGGCGCCCTTCCTATTTAAGGATAAAATCAGGCAGGAGTTTGATAAGCAACTGGCCCAGCGCGTGCGGGCCAAGGTGGAGTACGACCCCGGCAACGTGGACGTCACACTGCTTAGCACCTTCCCTAACTTGTCGCTTCGCCTGGATCAGCTGCGCATCATCGGCCAAGATTCCTTTTCCCGCGACACCTTGGCCTACCTCCCCCGGCTTGATGTGGGCCTGGACTTGATGAGCGTAATCAGCGGCGACCAAATCAAGATTAAGAACGTCACCCTTGAGCAGCCCGACTTAAGCCTGCGGGTACTGAAAAGCGGACGCGCCAACTGGGACGTGTTCGTGTCTGATTCGGCGGCAGCGGCCCAGGGGCAGGATACCACGGCGGTGAGCTTGGCTATCAAAGGCTGGCAGATAAACCAGGGACACCTGCGCTACGAGGACCTAACCATTCCCTTTGCCATGCAGATGCGCGGCGTGAACCACACGGGCTCCGGCGATTTTGAGCAGAACGTGTTTGACATGGTAAGCCAAACCACCGCCGAGCAGCTTTCCATGCAGTACGCCGGTACCGAGTACATCACGAAGAAGAAGCTGGACGCCGATGTAACCCTTGCCATGGACCTGAGCAAGATGCTGTTTACATTCAAAGACAACAAGGTGAGGCTGAACGATTTTCCAGCCACCTTTCAAGGCACCATTGGTCTGCCCAACGCTACCGACATTACGTACGACCTGACCTTCAAAGCACTAGAAACCGATTTCAAGAACATTCTGAGTTTGGTGCCCGGCGCCTACACCGAGCAGTTCAAGAACATGGAAGCTACGGGTAAAGTAGCCTTTGACGGCTACTTTAAAGGCGTGCAAAACGAGGTGAAGATGCCCGGCTACGGCGTGAACTTGCAAGTGAAAAATGGCATGTTTCACTACCCTCAATTACCACAGGCGGCCCGCAACATCAACGTGGACATGGCCGTGGACAACCCCTCGGGCTTCACCAACAACTTGAAAGTGAACGTGAAGCAATTTCACCTCGACCTGGGCAGCAACCCTATTGATGGCAACGTAGCCATTGATGGCCTGGAGCCCATGAAAGTAGATGGCCGCGTGAAAGCCAACGTGGACTTGGCCGAAATGATGAAAGTGTACCCGGTGCAAGACCTATTGCTCCGCGGCAAGCTGTTTGTGGACGGCACCGCTAAGGGCACCTACTCTAGCACGCAGATGCCCGTGGTGCAAGCCAAAATGAACCTCACCAACGGCTACGTAAAGTCGAAGCAGTTTCCGGCGCCCATTGAAAACCTGACGCTGAATGGTACCGTCACCAACCCCACGGGCCAGCTCAATGATACTCGCGTAGACATCCCCCGGTTTCGGATGCTGCTGGACGGCGAGCCACTGGAGGGCCGCGTGGCTACCCAAGGCGTAGACAAGCTGCGCTTCGACACCGACGTGAAGGGCGTGGTAGACTTAACAAAGCTCACCAAAATCTTCCCGCTGGAAGGTATGACGGTAACGGGCCGCCTCAGCGGTAACGTGGCCGCCAAAGGAAACATGGCCGATATTGAAGCCGGCCGCTACCAGACCGTGGTGGCCTCGGGCACGGTGAAAGCGCAAAATGTCACCTACAAAAGCCCCGATCTGCCTCAGGGCATGAAGGTGGCCCAGGCCACTGCTACCTTCAACAATGATAAGATAGTAGTGCAGAACATGGCCGGTTTTGTGGGCTCCTCCGATATTGCTGCCTCGGGCACCATCAGCAACTACATGGGCTACCTATTCGTGCCGGGTCAACCTTTGCGGGGCAACCTCACGGTGAACAGCAACCGTTTTAATGTGAACGAGTGGATGGTAGATGAGGTATCGCAGAAGCCCACGGCCGGTGCCGTAGCGGCTACCAAGGCGCCCACCACCACTACCAAGGCCGACGGAGTTCTACAGATCCCCAAGGAGTTCGACCTGGTGCTGAACACCCACGTCAAGCAGGTAGTGTACGACAACCTCAAGCTCGACAACATGCAGGGCACCGTGACCGTGCGCGACCAAACGGCGTTGCTAAACGACCTCACCTTCAACACCCTGGGCGGCACCTTTGCTACTACTGGCAGCTATAGCAGCAAAGACTTGGCGCACCCCAAGTTCAACTTGGGCCTGAACATCAAGAACCTCAACTTCCAGAACGCCTTTGCGGCCTTTAACTCCGTGAAGACGCTAGTACCACTGGCAAGCAGCCTAGAAGGTATCTTCTCTACTAATTTTAACGTGAGCGGAGAAATGGGTCCTGATATGATGCCCAAGTACAGCACCCTCACTGGCAAGGGCCTGTTTGAGGTAGTGCGGGCGGCTGTGGCCAACTCAGCAGTGCTTACCAAGATTAGCACGCTCACGCAGTTTCAGGAGCTGAAGAAGTTCGCCGTAGATAACAAGGATGTTGCCGCCGAAATCATCAACGGCAACTTCATTGTGAAGCCGTTTGATTTGAATGTGGGCCAGATTAAAATGACGGTGGGTGGCTCTAATAACGTGAGCACCGGCAACCTGGAGTACGTGACGGCCTTGAACGTGCCCACTGGCAAGCTTGGCAACCAGCTTAACAGCCAGTTGACCCGCCTCACGGGTGTTTCCAATCTGCAAGGTACCGACCGCGTAACGCTGGGACTGAACATCGGTGGCACGGTAGCTAACCCGCAAGTGAAGCTGACTACTGGCAGCGTAAAAGCGCAGGCCAAAGATCTAGTAAGCAACATTGTACAGGCCAAAGTAGACGACGCCAAGCTTAAGTTACAGGCCCAAGCCAAGGTAGCGCAGGATAGCGTGCAGCGGGAGTTGCAGCGTAAGCAGCAAGAGTTCCAAGCTAAAGCCCAGCAGGAGTTGGAGAAAAAGCGCATGGAAGCAGAAGCCCGCCTACGCGAAAAAGCAGCACAAGGACTCAACAGTCTGTTGGGTGGGGGCCGCAAGAAAGCAGTTACTGCTCCCAAGGTAGAAGAAGCGCCCACCGAAACCCCCAAAGCAGATACCACCAAAGCAGGCAACTAACTTAGGCATACTTCAAGATTTGCAACCCAATAAAAGGCCCCTGCTTCACTAGAAAGCAGGGGCCTTTTATTGGGTTGTACTGTATATAACAAAATCAAGTATATTACATTTTGCAAATACAAATAACTCAGCAACTGGCCTACTTATTGCGTTATGGCCAATGCTGACGCTTCAGGTATTGCGCTGCATTCCCCTCCCACTCACTCCCTTTTATGAACTTTTTACGTTACCTCCCCCTGGCTGCCCTAGCCGTCATGACGGCCTCTTGTAGCAAAGACAACGACGCCAACCAGCAAAGCAAGCTAGAAGTACGCCTCATGGACGCCCCCGGCGACTATAGTCGCGTGGTGCTTGATGTGCGCCAGATTGAAGTGCACCTGCAAGATGCTAGCAGCCCCGATGGCTGGCAGTTGCTCCCCTTCCAAGCCCAAACCATCAACGTACTGGAATACGTGAATGGCAAATCGGCCTTGCTGGTGAGCACCGACTTTGAGCCCGGCGACATCAGGGAGATTCGCCTGCTACTGGGTCCTGACAGCTACCTAATCGGGCGCGATGGTCAGCGCTACGACCTGAAAACGCCAAGTGGTCAGTCGTCTGGGGTGAAGCTCAAGCTAGACAACGTGTCGTTGCAGGAGCGCGAGACGTACCAGCTGCTACTCGACTTTGACGTAGCCCGTTCCATTGTAGAGCGCGGCAACTGGAAGCCTGGCAACGACAAAAAGGAGCGGTACCTACTCAAGCCGGTTATCCGGGTAGTAGCGCAGGACTTACGGGGTGGTCTGCGGGGTACGGCTACTCCTGCTGCGGCCATGCCCCAAGTCCTAGCTATCCGCTCATCCATCACCGTTCCTGATACCTTCAGCACGGCGGCCGATGCTTCGGGCAACTTCCAGCTTAGTAATCTTCCCTCGGGCACGTACCGTGTAGAGCTGTTCCCTACTATCACTGCACCCACTGGGCAGGCAGCCTACCGCAGCGTAGTACAGCCCAACGTTACGGTGACCAATGATAAGGTAACGGAGCTAGGTTCTATTCGCCTACAGTAAAAGGCGGGCCTCACTTGGATGCGGCCCGCTTAGTACCTTTTAACCAAAGAAAAATCCCTTGCCAAAATTGGCAAGGGATTTCTTTGGTAGCGCAACGCGAGCTTAGTGCTTTACCAGGCGTTGTACATATTTCAGCTTGCCTTGGCGAGCTACTACGGTGTAAATGCCGGCAGGCCAGTTGTGCACGGCCAGAGGTTCTACCTCACCGGCCGCGTACGAGGCACTGTGTACTGTGCGGCCAGTAGCATCTACCACCACCACGTGGTATGTACCCGCGGGGAGGGCCCGCAAATCCAGGCCCGCTTTGGTGGTAGCGGGATTAGGCACGATGGCGAAGGAAACGTTTTCCTGCATAGCACTGAAGTGTACAGTTTGCACGCGGCTGTACACGGAGCTACCGTCGGTATCTACTTGCTTGAGGCGGTAGTAGGCAGTCGAATATCCTTGGTAGGCAGCGCGTGCATCCGTAAACTGGTAAGAGCTGCCCGCCGTGGAAGCTTGGCGGCTGCGCACCTTGCCTACACTTGTAAACGCAGTACCGGTAAAGCTCCGCTCTACCTCGAAGTAGTCGTGGTCAATTTCCTGAGCGGTACGCCACGTCAGGCGCGTATTGCCATCTGCTGCCGCGGCCTCGAAGCTAACCAAATTAACAGGTAAGGGCCCACCCAACGGAATGCTGTAGGTAGCCGGGGCCGAAACGCCACCCAGGTTATCGGTAGCCGTGTACCGGAACGTGAGGGTGCCCGTTGCTGATGGCTCTGGATCGAAGGTTAGCTCATTTACTTGCTCTGGAAGCAGGGTTTGACCAGTGGTAATATCCACGCCATTGAGGCGGAGGACCCCGGCGGCTTTTGCGGGTAAGGACGTCACTGTAAACGACGTAATAGTACCGTCGCTATCCGTAGCTGCTAGGGGCGTGATGGCCGTGGCGCCAGCCGTATTTCGCATGGGCGTAGTGGTCCGGTTTTGCGCTACGGGCATCTCGTTACCAATCTGCACCGTGTAGGTTGCCGTATTCGACGTGTTGCCTTGGTTGTCGGTAGCGTAGTACTGGAAGTTCACGTTACCAGCCATCTTGCCCGATGGATCATACGCAATCGTATTGGCTTGAGTCGCCGGAATGGTTAGAGGCACACCAGTGGTCAAGGCCGTACCGTTCACGTAGAGCGTACCAGCCGTAGCATTAGGCACCGATGTGATGGTGTAGGAAGTAATCTGACCATCGGAGTCGGTAGCCTGCAGGGCGCTGATGGCCGTGGTAGCAGCCGTGTTCGATACGGAAGCAGAGGTTATATTTTGGGCCAGCGGTGCCGTGTTGCCAACTGGGATGGTGTAAACAGCCGTGTTACTTACTGAACCAGTATTATCAGTGGCGTAGAAGGTAAACGTTGTGTTGCCGTTAACGCTAGTGGGCGCGAAGCTTAACTGGTCGTTTTGCTCGGGAGTCAGTTTTTGTCCTTCTGTGGCCGCTGCACCATTCACAAACAGCGTACCGGTAGAAGAAGAGGGCAGCGTTACAATGGTGAAGGATGCAATCTGGCCGTCGGAGTCGGCAGCATCCATGGCGGCAATAGTCGTGCGGCTAGCATTGCTGGCAATAGCCGTTGTAGCGGTGGGGTTGGCTACTGGTATAGCGTTGCAGGTACCAAAGTACAACTCGTCGATGCCCACGTCGTTGCCGTTGGCATCCAGCGTCAGGTTGCGAATTTCAAACGTTGCCGTCGTGTTGTCGCCTGAGTACCACACGTCCGTAAACTTCACCCAGCTGTCGGGGTTTTCGGGTACGGAAATCGTGCTCGATGTAGATGCCCCATTAATCACGAAGCCTACTACTGGATCTGGAATATTGGAAGTAGTCGGGATTAAGTTGTTGAAGTGAGCCGAGAACGTGTAGTAGCGGTTGGGCTGTACCCGGAAGGTTTGGGAGTAGAGCGTCCGGATGGCCGAGGTGGCATTAATCATCAGGAAATTATCGCCAGTTCCAGTAAGGCCGTTGCCTCGGAAGTTGCCGTGATACTGACTAGCATCACTTCCCACGGCATACGTATTTTCCGGGTTTAGTTCGGTTGTAGAATTCGGGTCGTTTGCCTTATAGGTGTAGTTGGTATTAAACCCAACGTTGCCATCAGTAAAGCTTGGGTTCACTAGCAGGTTGGGACCAGTGGCGGCGATACACTGCACGGCTGGGTCATACACATTCAGGTATACCGTAGCCTCATCACACTGGGCAGTACCGGTAGTAGGTTTATCACAGGCACGGTACACAAAGCTGTCGGTACCAGTGAAGGGAGAATTCGGCACGTACGTGTACGATCCATTAGGATTGAGGGTAAGCTTACCGTTCTTAACATCTGTGACCAGGGTTACATCGAATCCTGTGTTCCGGGGGTCCGCATCGTTGAGAATCACGTTACCCTTCGCCTCAATACCCTTTTCTACTTCATTGCTGTCATCATAGGCCGCCGTGACGCCTACTACTGTGACGCGAATGGTGGCCTGGTCCGAAGTTACTCCCAGGTTGTCGCGCACTGTATAGTTAATGATGCTGGTGCCCACGTAGTTATTCGCCGGCGTAAACGTCACGATACCCTGCGGGGAAACTCTAAAGGTGCCCTGCCCCGCCACCACTCGCTCTGTTTGGATGTCGTCCTGGTCTGGGTTCAGATCAACCGTACTGGCATTAATGCTACCATCCCTATCAGTATCATTACTCAACACGTTTAGGCTGGCAACGGTATTATACGCAGTAGTAGCCACGTCACTGGTCACCTGCGGCGGTACGTTTGCCACCGGAATCGTGTACGTAGCCGTGTTTGATTCTAGACCGTCGTTGTTGGTAGCAGTGTAAGTAAAGGTGAAGTTGCCTGAAGCAGTCCCAGAAGGGTCAAACTTCAACTGCCCAGCCTCCTCAGGGGTAAACGTACGCGCCGCCGCAACAGCAGTAGTATTTAAATAGAGCGTACCGCCACCAGGCACGCTTTTCAGCGAGTACTGAGTAATTGTGTTGCCCGTAGCTGCCGTGGCAGTTAAAGCAGTGATACTAGTGGAACCCGCGCTGCTAGGCATAGCAGCCGTCTGAATATCGGTAGCCGTAGGAGGCGTGCTTACCGTAATCGTAAAAGTAACTTCAGTTGAGTATGCAGGGTCACGTCCATTATTACTGTTGTCTGCGGATCTGAACCTGAACGTAACAGTACCGGCTGCTCTTGGAATAAAATCTAATTGTGGAGAAGGAGAAATCTCTACTACTTGTCCTTGGCCATCATATGGATTCGTAGTATTGTTAATAGTACTCAATTCATTATTGCCATTTCTTAGGTATAAATCTCCTGTTGTATTATTAGAGTTATAGACTGTGATTATATATCTCTGATTAGACCTATTATTAGACTGAGAGATGGTAGGCAGCGTGACTCCTGTTCTACCTGCGCTACTGCTTATAACTACGCTACGCCCGCTCGTAGAAATTGTCGGTTGGGCAAGTAGAATAATGGGACTTAATACCAGCCAAAACAGCATAGGTAGCCCTGAGCGGAAAAGTGTTTTCATATAAATGGTTAGAGTGAAAGAGCAGAGTCATGACCATAGATGACTGATTTATCATCTAGGTATAGGAGTCAAAAATAGCGGGTCGGGTATGATTATTCGTTGTTCTGACTTTACTCCCGATGATTTAATTATTAATCTTTCTCCATACTCTCGATTTGATTAGCATATCATCTAATTATTAGAGCAAATAATACAAGTACGCCCTTTTGTGTTTCAAAATGGGAAACACGTTTGCAACATGCGGTACCGTAAAAGGCTCAATACGCCTATAGAAGAGGTGGTGCGCCTTCTTTATTTGTATAACTATTCTTATTTTATCTTTTCTTATAAACACACAGCCCCCACACAAGCTAAAGCTGTGTGGAGGCTGAAACTGGGTCTTGCATGTTAAGCGCTAGGTTGACCTACCTCGCAGGCAAACTAAGCCAATCCGTGCAGAATGGTTAGCAGTTCATGCTGCGTAGCAACGGTTTTGTCCTTGGCATACCACCCGTGGAGCTTCTCGGCAAACTCCTCGTGCGTGGCACCAGCGGCTTTCATCTCCAAAAACAAATCTTGCGCTAATGCTGGGCGCGGGCCCCAGTTAGTTACCTCCGTGAGTAGGTCGGCGTTTAGCACTACTAATTTGGGAATGGACCGGCTTCCATTGGTCAGGTAGCGGTCCATCAGGTCCAGATTTTCGTCGCGCAGGAGGTAGTAGGTGCGTATGCGGCCGTTGCTGGCTTGGGCTATCTTTTCCAGTACGGGCACAATCTGCGCAGCATCGCCGCACCAGCCTTCCGTAAGGATTACCCACTCGTAGGTTTGGGTGATTTTACCGAGTGCGTCCTGAAGCTCCGGTAGTAGTTGCGCTTTCGCATCAAGGCGCTCCATGCGCTGGATGTTCAGGCGGGCATACGCCGTTAGGGCCTCCGTTTGGGTAGTACCGGTAGTCTTACCTTCGGCCATAAGCTCGTCGATCAGCTGGCGGTAGGAGGCGTAGGAATAAGCACCAGCAAGGTGCTCGGGCGTTAGCACGGGGGGTAAAGAAGTGTTGGGCATGAGTGGTAGCTAAATAGGTAGCAGTCGTATAACAACGAAAAACCCTTTTCGGTGGCCAACGACTCAACCGAAAAGGGTTTCTATTTTTCTAGCAGCTCCCTGCCTACAAGCTAGGCGCATCGGCCGCCTCTGCCTTTGCCGAAAGCTCGCGGCAATAGGTGATGAAGTCGGTATTGATAGGCTCCAAGCCGTTGAGACGCAAGTCGCGCGCTACCTGGGCCCGGTGGTAATTGCCGTGCACGGGTACGTGGGTCAGAATGTCGGACACTTGGCTGGTGTAGCCCTCCCCAATGGAGTTGGTATACGTAATCAGGCGCAGCATTTCGGCATCGTCGGCATCAATACCATACTGGTGAAACCGCTCCGAGGTCTGCTCGTGCCAGTGGTGCAGGGTGGCCAGGTCATGCTCCTGCCACACTTTCACGGGGCTGGGGGTACTGGTCATGCGGCCCAGCCAAATGGCTTGCGCATTGAGTACGTGACTAAACAGCCGCAGGGCGCTACTTGGAATGGTAGCTCCGCCGGCAACTAAGCTGTCGAGGTGGTTGAGCAGGGTTTCGTTGGCCCACACGGTGTAGGCGCCCAACTTTTCAATGGTGTTGATCATAGGAAAAAAGAATATGAGGGAGGACCGGGTGAACTGCCGAGGCGAGCTACCCTTCCTTCTCGTCAAAGAAACAGGTTAGCGGGGGTCTTGCCACACAAGGCGCTCCTCGGTTCGGGTTTTAGCAAAGTCGGCGCAGTTACCGTCGCCGCGGCCAGTTAGGCCACCGTCGGGGTGGCAGAGCACCTTGCCGCTGGCATCGTAAAGGGTTGTAAACTGGTCGCAGCAGGGCGCCGATTCAAAGTACACCGTGTTGCCTTTGTACTGGTAACTCATGATTTGAATAGGCGGGTTTTGCTTTTTCTCCTTGAGATGCTCCTCAATGCGCGCCTGCAACCATTGCGGCCGTTTCTTCTCGTCGAAGTCGGCGGGAGCGGCTTGGGGAGATGGCTCTACCGTGTTGGTACTAGTAGGAAAAGGAGTGGAAACATTGCTGCCGGCCAGTCCCGTTTGGGGTGCGTCGGTGGGCGTAGTTACGGCTACACTGCGCTGGCAAGCAGTGGTGTGCAGCAGCAGGGCTACGACGGGGGCAGCCAGGAGTAAAGGCAGACGCATGGGTAAGGTGGGTAGAGTTTCCCGTCGCCTCGGGGCATAGGGGCGGCAAATATGCACACAAACCCTGGTTACGCAGTCTACCGAGCGGAGTTGGCTCATCGGTATGCATGCCAACAGTAGAAGCTAAAAAAGCGCCCACACGCGCGGCCCAAAAATCAGAAGGCCCACTACCAATGCAGCCAAGGCCATCATCAGCACGGCCCCGGCGGCTACATCCTTGGCTCGCCCCGCCAGTGGGTGATATTCCGGCGACACTAAGTTTACCACGGCTTCAATGGCGGTGTTTACTAGCTCGGCGCACCACACGGCTCCCACGGCCAAAGCTACTGCGGCCCACTCCCACCGAGCCAGCCCGAAATACAGGCCCAGCCCAATGACCACTAACGTGGCCGCGGCATGAAACCAGAGGTGCACTTCGGTGCGCAAGGCTGCCACTACTCCCTGAAACGCGTAGCCAAAGCTGGCCGCCCGTTGGCGCATGAGGGCCGGAAACCGGCGGGGTGGTGGAGGGGTAGGTTCAGCCACGGGCGTGCTGGTCGAATGCGCCGAATACCCGTTGCCGCAACGCGGGCCACTCAGAACGAATGATGCTAAAAATGACCGTGTCGCGCCGGATGCCGCCCTGCGTGAGCCGGTGGCTGCGCAACGTGCCTTCCTCAGTGGCGCCCATCTGCCGCATTGCGTTCTGCGACTTCTGGTTGCGGGCATCCGTTTCCAGTTCTACCCGCTCGCAGCCCAGCTCGTCGAAAGCATACTGCAATAGCAGGTGCTTGGCGGCCCGATTGAGGCCCGTGCGCTGGAAGTCGCGCCCAATCCAGGTGTAGCCAATACTCAGGCGTCCGTCTTCAGCAACCACATTGTAATAGCTCGTACTGCCAGCCACGCGTCCCGTTTGCTTGTGAATGATGACGAACGGGTAGCGCCGCTTCTGCTCCCGGGCGGCCAGGGCCTCTGCCACGTATACCTCTACCCCCGCGCGGTCATCGGCGCGGCTGAGCATGTAGCGCCAGATTTCCGGGTCGGCGGCTGGGTTTTCTAGCTCATCTACGTCGGCGGCAGTGAGAGGACGCAGGAGTGCCCGGTCGTTTTCAAGCTGGATGTCGACAGTGAAATTCATAGTCTGGTAGCCCGTCATAAGTGCGCGTAAAGATGCCCGAAAAACCGGTAGTTGTGTTTCGGACAGCTACTTAATCACCGTACCCCAGCCCTCGGAGCAGCACGGTGTACTCGGCGGCGGAAAGGTGCCCACCGCTGGCCTGCGGGTGGCCGTGGGCAAAATTGCTGGGCGGCGTGGCACCTACTCTGGCAAAAGCGGCGCGCAACAGGTCCGGAATGTGCAGGCTGCCAGCGGCCCGCCCCGAAATGGCCACCATTCCATTGGGTAGGTAGCCCAGGTTGGCGCACAGTACTACCCGGTCGGAGAGGCGCGAAATCCACTGCTGGGCAATCAGCGGATGAATTTGGCAGGGCGAATTGATGGTGACGATGGCAACGGGGGCGGCAGCAGGGCCCTGGGGCGGAAACTTTGGGGGTAGCTTGCGGGCGGCGGCAAGGGCAGCCGCTACCTCGGCGCGGTAGCCAGCCAGCTTTTCATCCTGAGCTAAGCCGCGCGGATTATCGTCGTGGAGAAGGTAGCGCAGCGGTAGCCCCAAATCAAACTCGCCGGCCCGGCGGGCGGCATTGCACATGGCTACCGCTTCCTTCAGCCACTTGGCGGTGTGCTGCTTTTTCACGGCGGCCAGCGGAGCCCACGCTGCCTGGTCGCCCAGGTCTGACAGTACGCCAATGGCCGCCACCCACTGTAAATCGGTGACGTCGGCTTCGGCGGCCAGTAGCTCGTAGGCAAGCCAGGCGGAGCAAGGCACTGGGTTCAGCCCGTACCCCGTAAGCACAGTGCTGCCGGCTGGTGGGTTACCTTCCGGAATGTGGTGGTCGACGTAGAGCACGGGTACTCCGTACTGCTCCAGCGTGCCGTGGGCATGCACGCCTAAGTCGGTTACAATAAGGGCGGCTGGTTGGAGGGCCAGGAGCCGCTCGTGCGCACTCGGCGTAAGAAACGCGTTTTCGCCCTTACCCGACGGCACTACTTCTACCACCCAGCTTGGGTCAATTCGATTCAGCGCCCGTCCAAAGAGGGCGCCCGCCGCTAGTCCATCGGCATCGAAATGGCAAAACACAACGATACGGCCACCGGCTGGCACTTGCTTTAAAAAGGCTCGGAAGGGCGCCTCAAATTGCGGATACGCGGGCATGAAACGGGCAGCCCGCATGGTAGCAGGCTGCCCGTTGTTCGTAAACTAAGCAACAGAGGTTATGTTGACGATAACCAGTACCAATATCCAGGCGCTCTTCCCTTGGTGAGAAGGAAAGCCAGGTACTACTCTTGTTACTTCTTAATCTCGCCAACCATGTCTTCGGGCTTGAGCCACTCGTTGAACTGCTCCTCAGTGAGGTAGCCCAGTTGCAGAGCCGTTTCCTTCAGAGTAGAGCCATTCTTGTGCGCCGTTTGGGCAATTTCGGCGGCTTTGTAGTACCGATGTGGGGATTGAGGGCCGTTACCAGCATCAACGACGAATCTACGTGCTTCTTGATGTTGGCTTCCAGAGGCTCGATACCAGCCGCACACTTATCGTTGAACGACACGCACACGTCGCCGATGAGGCGAGCGGAGTGCAGGAAGTTATAGATCATCAGGGGCTTAAACACGTTTAGCTCGAAGTGGCCGTTCATGCCGCCGATGTTGATGGCTACGTCGTTGCCCATCACCTGCGCCGCTACCATGGTCATGGCCTCCGACTGGGTGGGGTTTACTTTGCCAGGCATAATGCTGGAGCCGGGCTCATTGTCAGGAATGTGCAGCTCGCCGATGCCAGCACGCGGCCCCGAAGCCAGCAGACGAATGTCGTTGGCAATCTTCATCAGGGAGGCCGCTACCGTTTTTAGGGCACCGTGGGCTTCCACAATGGCATCGTGAGCAGCCAGGGCTTCAAACTTGTTTTCGGCCGTGATGAAGGGCAGGCCGGTCAGGTCGGCAATGTGCTTGGCTACATTCTCGGAGTAGCCGGGAGGCGTATTGATGCCCGTGCCAACGGCCGTGCCACCCAGGGCCAGCTCAGAGAGGTGAGCCAGGGTATTCTTGATGGCGCGCAGGCCGTGGTCGAGCTGAGAAACGTAGCCGCTGAACTCCTGCCCTACCGTGAGCGGGGTAGCATCCATGAGGTGGGTACGCCCAATTTTCACGATGTGCATGAACTGCTCCGACTTTGCCTTCAGCGTGTCGCGCAGCTTCTCAATGCCCGGAATGGTGTTTTCCACCAGAATCTTGTAGGCCGCAATGTGCATGGCCGTGGGAAAGGTGTCGTTCGAGCTCTGTGACTTGTTTACGTCGTCGTTGGGAGCCAGGAACTTCTTCTCGTCGGAAAGCTGCCCGCCGTTGAGCACGTGGCCGCGGTAGGCTACTACCTCGTTCACGTTCATGTTGCTCTGGGTACCCGAGCCGGTTTGCCATACCACCAGCGGAAACTCCTTATCGAGCTTGCCTTCCAGGATTTCGTCGCACACACGGCCAATCAGTTCAGCCTTTTCAGCGTCGAGCACACCGGCGTCGCGGTTGGTGAGGGCAGCGGCTTTCTTCAGGTAGGCGAAGGCGCGGATGATTTCCTTGGGCATCTTATTGATGTCCTGGGCAATCTGGAAGTTGTCGATGGAGCGCTGGGTCTGGGCGCCGTAGTAGGCGTCGGCCGGCACCTGCACGGTGCCCATGGTGTCTTTCTCCTGACGGAACTGGGTCATGATCCTTGAGGGTGAGAAGGTGATGAGGTGACAGATACGGCAGTACCCAGTGAGGTAGTCACGGGCCTGAGGTGGGGCAAAAGTACACAACGCCGTACGGCCCCGCACCGCTACCCCAAAATTCTGCCCGAGTTTGGCCCAGCCCCAGGCGGCTCGGCCCCGTATACCCAGGCTCAACCTGTAATCCCACGTGATATGAGCCCCACGAACTCTTTCGACGCCGAATCGGACGCCCTGTCTGTACAACCCGAAAAGCCAACCACCGCGCAGCCTGCCGCTACCACTACTCCTTCCTCCACCGAGGAAACACCCGTACCCGTGGCTGGCAACGGCGCCCCCGACTATAGCCACGTAGAAGTGAAAACCGAACCAGAGCTCCCCCGCGAGGTAGAGCCCGGCGGCAGCGCCACCGAACCCGAAAGCGGTGGCGGCTACAGCGGCTAGCAATATACTACCCTGTAAGGCGTGAGGCGTCTGCTTCTCACCAAGACAGGTCCTACAACACGAAGCCCGGGCTCTTGTAGCAAGAACCCGGGCTTCGTGTTTCCTTTATCGTCAGAAAGAGGGCTGAAAGCGTTCTGGCTACCGCTCCTCTATCTTAAAGGGGACACTGATTTCAACGGTACGGCTGGTGCGGCGGCCGTTTTGAATAGCCGGAAACCATGCGGGGCCTTCCTGCAGCAGCCGGATGGCTTCAGCGTCGCACTCCTCCGAGAGCTTCTTCACCACTTTGATATCCGATACTTTGCCATCGGTGCCCACCACGAAGCGCAGCTTTACGTTGCCTTCCTGCCGGTCTTCAAGGGCTTTCTCAGGGTAGTCGAGGCTGTCGCGCAGGTACTTCTTGAGGCTGGCATACCCACCGGCCGGCATGGCTCCTACCGCCATGGGGGCAGGCGGTGCATCGCGGCGCACTACCACTACCTCACTGAGTTGCTGGGAGTCGGGGGCTAATGCCAGTGCGAGGCTAGTAGGCTCTGCCGGAACGGGCACTGCCTGCGTAGCATACCCCACGGAGCTAACGACTAGATGTTTCGCCATAGCTGGCACAACCAGACTAAACGACCCATCGGCCGCCGTTACGGTGCCCGTAGTAGCGCCCTCAACTAGGATGGTAGCCCCAGCCATTCCTTCTCCCGAGCTTTTATCAGTAATACGCCCTTGCACCAGCTTGGTGCCCGCTACCATCGGGGCCGCAGCCGAAGCTACGGCCGCCATTTTTTGCTTCCCCGCTGCTGGGGTAGCAGCTATGGGCATGGCGGCGGGTGGGATGACGACGGTATACTCTTTGGCTTCAGCAGGCGAGGTAGGATTGGCAGAGTCCATCAGCGCGCTCATCCTCATTATCTCACTACAATTACGTAGTTCTTCTGTATCGATATATTCAGGTTGAGGATCAGAAGCATCTTGCACGGACATCTGCTTGCGAGTCCGGCTCAGGCGCCCGGCGGAGCGCCGCGGGAGCACGAAAGCGTGGGGAGCAGAAGCAGGGCCCGGCGTAACAGCCACAACTGCCGGAATACTGGCCGCTGATTCTGGCAATACCAGTGCGGGAGCAGACGATGGAATAGGAGCCGTTGCAATTGCTTCCCGCTGCTCAGCTACCGGCTGCGAGGCCGTATTTAGTGGAACCAAGCGCAGCAGGGCAAACCACACCACAGCCGCCCCGAGGGTAAGTAAAAGAACGGCGGCGGCCGCTAGCTGCTGCCAGGCCAGCCCCAGGGCTGGCTTAGGCTTCGACTCAGTAGCCAGTTCCTCCACACGGGCCCCGAGACGCTACGCAGGTCGCCCATACTAGCCTCAGTAACGGCAGCGGGCTGCAGCTCCAACCCTTCCAGAATATCGGCGCACCGGGCGCAGTCTAGGGCATGGGCCTCCACGTGGTGCTGCTCAGCGGGTGGGAGCGTCCCGGCCACGTAACGGCGCAGCACTTCCACCGGCAGGTGCCGGCTGGCAGAAGGCATAAGCTCAGAAGTGGGGTTATGGGGACGCATTGGAGGCAGCAGTTGATTGAAGGTGGCGGCGCAGGTTGCGCTTGCCGTTTTGGATGTAGCTTTTTACCGCGTTCAGGTCGAAGCTCGTGAGGTCGGCTATGTCGCGGTAGCTTTTCTTTTCGAGGTAGAACAGCTCCAGGCATTGTCGCTGGCCGGGTGGCAGTTCAGCTAAGGCATGTTCTAGCTGCTGAAGCTGCTGTTCGTGGAGGTCGGCCTCGGCGGGGTCGTCTGTTTCCAGATGCCGAGCCACCACCGATTCCATACCGGCGGCATCCGGAAAGTGAACCACCAGCGCCCCTCCGGCCGCGGGGCCAGCCCGCTGCCGGGCCCGCAACGCCATTAGGCAGTGGTTGCGGGCAGTAGCGTGTAGCCACGGAGCAAAGTTTTCTACCTCGTGCTGACGCAACTTACTCACCAACTGCTCAAACAGTTGCATGACAGCATCCTTGGCATCGTCCTCGTCGCGCAGGTAGCGCCTTGTGATGGCCAGTACTTCCGTCATGTGGCGCTCATAAAGCGCGCCTAAGTCATGCACATCGCCTTGGGCGTGGTAGCGCCGCAGCAGCTCCGCATCGGATAGCTCAGCAGCAGGCGCAGGACGGGAACGACGAAAAAACATGACGGAATGCAGCGCGGGAACCTGTGCAAGCTACGGCTTCAACGGCGGAAAAGCACGTGCTTCAACACGCTCAAACCAGTGCGTCGGCCGCAGTGGTATCCTTGTAAAATATTTTTTTCAGTCGGTGTGGAATTCAGCTTAGCTCAGCATCTGACCAATTACCAAGGTAGCCGGATTCGGCCTGTAAGGCATCTTCTCAGGCTGCGGCGCAGGCAAGCGGTAGTTGCAGCTACTGCTAAGCCTGTGGCTCACCCGGTTGCTCTGGCGTTATCACAAGTTGGCGTGTACTATCTCGTGTGCTTATTCCGTAGTGTTTGACGCAAAACAAAGGCCCCACCGAAAGTCGGTGGGGCCTTTGTGCAGGGAATAGGGGAGCAGGAGAGAGTGATTAGAACGAGTAGTTGATAGAAGCCTTGATGACGCGGTTCTGCGCATCGAAATTGTTGTTCTTGTCTAAGGAGGACAATCCGTAGTCGTAGCCAGCACTAACACCTAGGCCCGACTGAGACTGGTAACCCAAACCGCCCGTTACGGAAAAGTCTACTGGGCGGAATTGCTCTTTGATGTCGAAGTCTTGGTTGAAAGCGGAGAAGCCAAGGGCACTAGCATTCACGCGGGCCTTACCAGCTAGCAGTACGGAGGCCTGGGGCCCGGCGTAGAGGTAGAACCCATCCGTAAGGTAGGCCTTTGCTACCAGCGGAATGTCGAGGTAAGCCATGCGTGCCGTGGCCTTCACTCTGGCGTTTAAGAAGTCGAACTGCTCTAGCGGAATACGGCCCGTGAGCACGGTACCCTTCTCGGAGTAGAGCACGCCGGGTTCAATGGCAAAGCGAGGCCCCAGAGGCAAAGTAGCGTACAGACCAGCATGGAAACCGGGCTTCATTTCCTTGGTTACGGCACCATTGGTATATCCGGCCAGGTCCATTACGCTGTTCACGGCGTCACCCGACCAGTCAGAAACGTTAAGACCTGCCCGAACTCCAATTTTCGCCCCGCCAGCAGCCGAGGATGAGGAGTAGGAAGTAGATGAACGAACAGGGCGAGCCTGCGCTTTGCCCGTGTAGGCAGGTACACGGTGGGGCTGAATTTGAGCTTGGGCAGAAAAGCTGGAAACAACGAGAGCAGCAGCGGCCAGAAGGCCAGCTATGCGAAAGGATTTCATATTGGAAAGGCGAAAAGGCAGAGAGAAAAAGAGCAAAACCAGCCGCCGCGTTGCGCACCGGCGAATCAGCTGGCCTCTGACCCTCACGATAAAAAAACCGTGCCAAAGCCTGTGTTCCTACCATCTCCTCATACTCGTTATCCCTATCTATGCAACGAGCTTTATTATAAGTGATTCTCAAAAAACATCAATTCCACCCACATAATTATCATAATAAAAAGTGTTGACTTTACCGAGTTACTTCTGCGGCCCTACAGTATAAAACAGCACCAAAAGCGCTGCTGGTGTTAGCTACATTCGTTATTCTATCTTCTAAGGTCGCCCCTACTGGCCGGTCAATTTTAGGGCACTCGTCCGCACCGAAACCTACTTCCTTCGTTTGGCGGTATTGGAAAATTACTGCTTTTGCCGTTGGCGTTAGCTCTCTATTTCGCGCCCAATTCTCTGGGCTATTTCTTTCACATCTGGGGGCTTCCTACTCGTGCTTTTCTTATCCCGACTGCTGCCTTTGGGGCTGCTGGCCGGCGGCTTGTTACTGCCGCTTGTACCCAAATATACCTTTCGAGTTGCCTGCCAAGCCATTATAGCACTGCCCGAAAGTGTACTCTCTTACCTGACACCGATGTCAAAAACGAATCTACACGGCTCCCTCCCCACCACCGGGACATAGATGAGAATACTGCTGCAACAGCGGACTAGCTATATGCCGCGGTGGGAGCGGCCGGGATGGGCTGAGCATGAGTTGAAGCTGCTCAAGTCAGCGTACTTGCTATAAACTTCAAATGCCCACGCTCCAGAGTACGGAACGTGGGCATTTGAGCTAGATAAATACGTGGTTGGTCGGTCCTACACTAGTTTGCCGTACAGGTCGAAATCGGAAGCTTCCGTAATCTGCACCTGCGCGAAGTCACCGAGGCGCACAAACGTGTCTTTAGTGGCTGGCACCAGCACTTCGTTGTCTACTTCCGGCGAGTCAAACTGAGTACGGCCCACAAAGTAGCCGCTTTCCTTCCGATCAAAGAGCACCTTGTGAATCTGGCCTACTCGCTCCTCGTTCAACTCCATTGAAATACCCTGTTGCAACTCCATAATCTGGTCGGCGCGGTCCTGCTTTACATCGGCGGGCACATTGTCTTCCAGTGTGAAGGAATGCGTGTTGTCTTCGTGCGAGTAATTGAAGATGCCCAAACGGTCGAAGCGGGTGTCCTCCACGAACCGGTAGAGTTCCTCAAAATCTTGCTGAGTCTCGCCAGGATGGCCAGCAATCAGCGTGGTGCGCAAAGCAATATCGGGTACCCGCTGGCGGATAGTATCTACCAGCTCAATGGTGCGGCGCTTGGAAATACCGCGACGCATAGTTTTCAGCATGTTATCTGAAATATGCTGCAACGGCATATCCAAGTACTTGCAGATATTGGCGCGCTCGTTCATCACATCCAGCGCATCCATGGGAAACTGCGAAGGATACGCGTACTGCAACCGAATCCAGTCGATGCCGGGCACGTCGGACAAGTAACGCATCAGGTCGGCCAGCTTCCGCTCGCCATAGTGTTGCAAGCCGTAGTACGTCAGGTCCTGAGCAATGAGAATCAGCTCCTTCGTACCCATGGAGCCAGACGTTTCGCCTCCCTCACTAAGTCTTCAATAGGCCGGTCGACGTGCTTGCCACGCATGAGCGGAATAGCGCAGAAGGAGCAAGGGCGGTTGCACCCTTCCGCAATCTTAAAGTAAGCATAGTGCGAAGGTGTCGTTAGCAAACGCTCCCCCACCAGTTCGTGCTTATAGTCGGCCTCCAGCTTCTTCATTAACTGAGGCAGCTCCAGGGTGCCGAAGTAAGCATCGACCTGCGGAATCTCCTGCTCCAGGTCGTCCTTGTAGCGCTGGGAAAGGCAGCCCGTCACGTACAATTTCTCCAAGCGGCCCGCCTCTTTTTCATCGGCGTAGCGCAGGATGGTATCAATGCTTTCCTGCTTGGCGTTATCAATGAAGCCGCACGTGTTGATAATGACGATGTTGGCGTCGCTTTGCTCGGCTTCGTGCGTCACCTGAAACTGGTTGGCGCGGAGCTGCCCCATCAACACCTCCGAATCGACGATGTTTTTGGAACAGCCCAGGGTGATGACGTTGACTTTATTAGCCTGTTGGCTTCTTACTTTCATGCTGGATTGGGTAGGCAGGCGGCCGGACAATTTCTTAGAAGTGAGAAACTTGCCCGCTACGGCCTGCGACGAAAATCGGACCGCAAAGGTACGAATCCGGCAACACCTTTTCCTAGGGTGAATGTTCCTTTTACCACTAAGCCCCCTGCCACGTGCCCCATTAGCAACAAGAGCAGCTAGCTTCCTCATCACCATCTATTACTAGGCGGCTCATACACAAATGCCCCGCCGGAGTAATCCAGCAGGGCATTTATTGTTCTGTATACGTTACAGCTTACTTCTTGAACAGGGAGTTTACGAACGTGTGCCGATCAAATAGCTGTAAATCGGTCATTTTCTCCCCTACCCCGATGTAGCGCACCGGTACCTGAAGCTGGTCTGAGATGCCGATAACCACCCCACCCTTGGCCGTGCCGTCGAGCTTGGTAATGGCCAGCGCCGATACTTCGGTGGCTTTGGTAAACTCCTTGGCCTGTAGGAAAGCATTCTGCCCAGTACTACCGTCGAGCACCAGCAACACCTCGTGGGGCGCATCGGGAATCACCTTCTGCATCACCCGCTTGATCTTGCTCAACTCATTCATTAGGTTCACTTTGTTGTGCAAACGGCCGGCCGTGTCAATAATTACTACATCGGCTTGCATTTCCACTCCCTTCCGCACGGCATCGTAAGCCACGGAGGCGGGGTCAGTGTTCATCCCGTGCGAAATGACTGGTACGCCTACCCGCTGGCCCCAAATGATCAGCTGGTCAACTGCGGCAGCACGGAATGTATCGGCGGCCCCCAGCACTACTTTCTTGCCCGCCGAATGGAAACGGTGGGCTAGCTTACCAATGGTTGTGGTTTTGCCCACGCCGTTTACGCCCACCACCATTATCACAAAGGGTTGACCGGTGTTATCCGCTCGGTCGAGGATGGCGCGGGAGCCAGTGGCACCGCTGTTACGGTCTAGCAGGTCGGCTATTTCTTCGCGCAAGATGCGGTCCAGTTCCGAGGTGCTCACGTACTTGTCGCGAGCTACCCGCTTCTCAATGCGGTCAATAACCTTCACCGTGGTATCAATGCCCACATCGGCGTGCACTAGCAAGGTTTCTAAGTCATCAAGCACGGCTTCGTCTACCGTGCTTTTGCCTACTACGGCCTTGCTGAGCTGATCAAAGAAGCTGGTTTTGGTTTTCTGCAGGCCTTCATCAAGGGCCTGCTGTTGCTCCTTGCTTTCCTTGTCCTTCTTGAAAAAATCGAAAAGTCCCATGCGGTGAGGATGTTGCGCGCAGCTCCAGCCTAGCGCGTCAATGCTGAGGTTGAACGGCTTGTGGCTGAGCGCTGGAGCGCTAGCCGTTCACCGGGGCACGCACCAGGTATGTCGTGCTAGATACAACGCAAAAAAGTCCCACGCTGGCGGGACTTCTTCACTTCAATTCGGTTGCCACAAAGGCCAGAGATTACTTAACGCCAGTGGCGATGTACTCCTGCACTTTATCAACGGGCACCATCTCTTCCTTGAAGGTGTAAGCGCCAGTTTTCTCCGATTTCACGGCACGGATGACTTTCGCCCAGTCCTTGCCGGTAGCGGTTTTCAGGGTTGCTACTACTTTCTTAGCCATTGCTCAGATTACTTGATTTCCTTGTGAACAGTCATCTTCTTGAGCACGGGGTTGAACTTCTTCAGCTCGATGCGCTCAGGAGTGTTCTTACGGTTCTTGGTGGTGATGTAGCGCGAGGTGCCCGGCTGCCCCGAGTTCTTATGCTCAGTGCATTCAAGGATTACCTGCACCCGGTTGCCTTTTTTAGCCATCTCGACGGGGGTTTGGGATTAAGGACTGCAAAGGTACAATGCTTTTGGGAATTGTCAAACAGTTAATGGACTGTTATTTAGTATTCCCCTAATCTAACACCCAGCAAAAGTTCTTTTGACGACCCTACAAGCTACTATGCACTCTGCGTAACGACTCAAATAAAAATTTGCGGGTGGTGTATTTAACGCAAATCGGGCAGCTTAAAGTTGTCTAAGACACTGGTTTTAGCCATCATAGCTTCTACCTCTGCCACCGTACGCGGCGCCTCGCGCGACAGATTCTCGTAGCCGTTTGCCGTTATTAGTATATCATCCTCAATACGCACGCCAATATTCCACCACTTCTTGTCGCAGGGGCTGCCCTCCGGAATGTAGATGCCAGGCTCCACCGTAATAACGTTGCCAGCCGTGAGCGCACCATTGCTACCCCGGTCGTGCACGTCGAGGCCCAGGTAGTGGCTGGTACCGTGGGGAAAATAGCGGCGGGCTTCATCACTCTTCGTGATGATGCCGAGTTTGATAAGGCCTTGGGCCACTACCTGCTGCGCAGCGGCGTTAGGTGCCTGAAACTCGGCGCCGGGTTTGCAGGCCGCAAAACCGGCCTCTTGGGCGGCTAACACCAGCTCGTAAATCTGGCGTTGAGCGGGGCTAAACTTGCCGGAGGGCGGTATAGTGCGGGTGACATCGGCAGTGTAGCCGTGGTATTCGGCCCCGCAATCCATGAGCAGCAGGTCATTTTTTACCTGGGGCTTGTCGTTTTGCGTATAGTGCAGAATGCAGCCATTGTTGCCAGCGCCTACAATGCTGGGGTAGCCTTCAAATTCGGCGCCGTACTTCTTGTATATGTACTCGTGCAAGCCCTGCACTTCCATCTCTCCCATGTCGGGCCGCAGGTGTTTCATCACTTCCTGCTGCCCCACGGCACTGATGCGAACAGCCCGCCGTAGTAGGGCAAGCTCTTCCGTAGTTTTCACCTCGCGCAATCGGTCCAGCGTTTCATCCAAAAGCGCCGTATCAAACCGGCTGCTGGGCTTGTCGGCAATAGCCTTTTTCCGCTGGGCTTCCGTTTTGGCAGCAAGGTAAGCTTGCACGTACGGGTCTTGTACGACGGCACTACCCATACCCGTAAGGTAAGCTTGCAGCCGATCTGCCCCCGCAAGGCCGTACTGCTGAATAAGCTTGTAGGCTTGGGCAAGGCTTGGATCGAAGTTCGACGGAATAGCAGCCTGCTCCCGGAACGCGGCTACTAAATCGTAGAGATCAGCGGGGTCTTGGGCGTCGTTGCGAACGTCGGTTGGTAGAGGCAGGAAGTGAACCTGGCTAAAGCCTGCCCATTTGATACCCGACTTCAGGAAGTTCTTGTTCTCGGCCACGTACTGGAGCTGCAATTGCTGTTGCACACCTTCTTTGCCCAACCGACGCCCCGTCCACTGCTCGGCTTTGGGGTCACGTGGCTGCACAAACAGGGCTTCCGTTACACCCGCCTGCCCATTGATGGACTGGGGCTCCTTGAACAGCACTAGCACGGCCTCCGGCTCTTCATACCCCGTCAGATAGTAAAAGTCGGGGTGCTGGTGGTAAGTGAAGTCTACATCGTTGGCCCGGTTGCGGACGGGGGCGGCGAATAGCACGGCCACGGAACCAGGGGACAGAGCTTGGCGCACCAGCTCACGACGCTGCTTATGAAAGGCTGGGGCCAAGAAATCAGCGGGGCGGTCGGGGCCAGCGGCGCGCGGGGCTTGCGCTGAAGCGGACATCCCTGTCCCCAGCAAACTAGTGAATAGCAGGGCGGGCAGGAGTTGCCGGCAGGCAAGAGTTGGAAGCAGTTGAA
The DNA here is from genome assembly GCF_000961955.2 of Hymenobacter sp. AT01-02. Lineage (NCBI taxonomy): Bacteria > Pseudomonadati > Bacteroidota > Cytophagia > Cytophagales > Hymenobacteraceae > Hymenobacter > Hymenobacter sp. AT01-02. The sequence continues at coordinate 9,023 of NZ_JZIR02000038.1, read as the reverse complement.
GCATAACAGGACAAAGACCGCGCGCAGCCGGCAGCGTTGCGCCAGTAGTTACTTATCAACCACAGAGTACAACGCGAGTACCCGCGTACCAGGACTGGTAAACGCACGTAGCGCGAAGCTTCCGCTCTGCACATCGCCCAAGTTTTCCGAGTAGAAAACCTGCTTGATGCGCTAAGCGGAAGCTTCGCGCTACATTTTTACAGCTTGTCTAAAAGCTAGTAAACGATGAAGCCCTGCTCCTTAGCCTTCTTCAGGACCGACATGATGCCGTTCTTGTTGATGGTGCGGATAGTGCTGGCAGCAACTTTCAGCGTAACCCAAGCATCCTCTTCGGGGATGTAGAAACGCTTCTTCTGCAGGTTCGGGTAGAACTTGCGCTTGGTCTTGTTATTGGCGTGCGACACGTTGTTGCCTACGCGGGTACGCTTGCCGGTCAGATCACAAACTCGGGCCATGGTATCAGGAGCTTAAGGTTTCAATGCTGGAAAAAGGGACGCAAATATCCGAAGTATTTCGATAGAAGCAAACCGAACGGCTGAAAAATAGCGGGTTAGCCCTGTTCCGGCTCGTCAGGCAACTTCTTTTTATGTTGGCCACTGCGCCAGGGGCAGTGCCGACAGCCACTACCGCAGCAAGAGCCTCGCCGCAGATGATACTGTTCCGTAAATACCATGAACCCTTCGGGAGTGAAGTAATAGTCACCGGGTTGGAGGGGTTGCGGGGTGGGGCGCGGCACGGTAGCAAGACAAATGAAGCAGCAAGGTACGAAGGAGGTGCCGCCCGGACCAGTTGAAAACTTGTTTGGGCATTCCATTGTATCTTCCTAGAAGGGCGACTATTTGCAGGCGCCAGCCATTTTGCTTACTGCTATGCGCTACTCCTTACCCCTTTTATTGGCTGCCACGCTATCGGGCGCGGCCCTGGCCCCACAGTCGCAATCCTCAGCGGCGCTGTCGGCCTTGGTATTACAACTAGCCCAACCGCGGGAGGCGCTGCCTGATCTACCCGTGAAAGAGGCCCGCCGTACCCTCAGCCAAGCTCGGCAGCGCTACCAGCGGGGGCTACCCGCCGGCACCAACCTTTACCTCACGGCCCGCGTGCTTAACGAAGTAGCAGCCCCCGAACCAGTGCTGGTGGCAGTGGATACGTGGCAGGGCAACCATATCAGCGGCCGAATTGTGCGCACCACCGCCGATGGCCGGGCCACCACCGCTACCGACCCCGTAGATTTCGATGAGCCTGCTGTGCTAGACTGGCTGGTGCTCCGCCCCGATGGCGCGGAAGAGGGTAACTACCTTGGCAAGTTTCTGGAGTTAGAAGACCGTTTGGCTTCCCTAGAAGACTAGGCCCTGCCCTAGCTTCTGGCAATTACTCCTTATTCTTTTCCTTCTTCACTACCTCTTTCAAGTCTTTGAGCGAACCAGAGCTGTTGAAGTTCATAGTCATATCCTTGGGATTGTGCTCACCGGCGGCAATAGTAGCTGAGCCAGTAAGAGTGTAAGGCGTCTTGGCTGCTTTAAATAACCCCTTGAAGGCCACTTTGGGCATGGCTTTCGGCTCGAAGTGCACGTGAATAGGCATCAGTTCAGCTCCTCGTTTGCGGAAAGTCACATCCTTGGTTTCCACGCCTTTCACTTCCATATCATCACTGACGCGGAAGGTGTAGGAAACTCGCCGTACCGTAACCGGAAAGGGGTTGTAGTTGATTACCCGCAGGCTCACAATGGCTTCCCCATTTTTCAGACCTAGGTCCTTCACATCTACGTCGGCCACTTCAATCTTGGGTAGTTTCGGGATGTAGACGCGCTTGGTAACGCGCACCGGAATTTTCTGTGGCCCGGCTACCGGCAAACGGGTGTAGAGGTTCATCACCATTTCTACATCCACGCAATCCTGCTGGCTTGTGCGCACCTTACGCTTCAGGTTGTCTAGCTGCACCGAAACGGGTAGGGTCAGGTGCGATACGGAGTCGCCTTGCAAGACGGTTGGGCGGTCTTTGGCTCCCTTGGTTAGCAACTCGCCATCAACTCGGGTTACGTAGCTCAGGCTATCAATGCGAAGGGTAACGGGCATCTGGTTGCGCAAGTCTACCTTCATCTGGGCCTTTAAGGTGCTAGATGTGATGTTGTTGACGTTGAGTGAGGCGTTTTCTAGAGTTGGCAGCAGCTCTTTGCCTTTGTCGGTTCTGAAGTACAGGAAGGCAGCTCCTGCGAGTAGCAGGGCTAAGGCCAGCAAGAGGAAGGTTACGACCGGATGCCGGCCGTAAAAAGATTGAGAAGCCATAAACACGTAGGAGGAAGCTGAGCACTAGCGCGAGGCAGGAAGCTCGACACTACAACACATTGTTTCACAATAATTTATAAACACGTACGAGCTATACCCTTCCCCTTGTTATTGTCGAGTTAGCAATTCGTGGTGGCTTACCTTACCCTAGCGTTTTTGCGTAGTTTTGAACTCCACCCAGTATTCCACCTTTTCCTTCCCTGTATCATGCAGCCCACTTCCCCTACCGCTCAGCACAGCCGCAGCCAGGAGCTAATGGCTTTAGAAGACCAGTATGGCGCTCATAACTACCACCCCCTGCCCGTGGTGCTGAGCCGCGGCGAAGGTGTGCATCTTTGGGACGTGGATGGCAAGCATTACTACGATTTTCTCTCGGCTTACTCGGCTGTAAACCAGGGCCACTGCCACCCCCGTATCATTGGGGCCCTTACCGAGCAAGCCCAGAAACTCACGCTCACCAGTCGTGCCTTTTTCAACGACCAACTGGGAGCAGCAGAAAAGCAATTGTGTGAGTTGTTTAACTACGATAAGGCGCTGCTAATGAACTCCGGGGCCGAGGCCGTAGAGACAGCGCTGAAGCTGGCGCGCAAGTGGGGCTATCAAGAGAAAGGCATTGCCCCAAACCAGGCGCTGATCCTCGTGGCCGAGCACAATTTTCACGGCCGCACCACGGGCATCATCTCCTTCTCCACCGACCCCGACTCTACCGGTGGATTCGGCCCGTATAACCCTGGCTACCAGGTAGTACCCTACAACGACCTGGAGGCGCTGGAAGAAGCCTTGAAAGACCCGCATGTATGCGGCTTCCTAGTAGAGCCATTCAGGGGGAAGCCGGCGTGATGGTGCCCGCCGATGGCTACTTGGCCAAGGCCGCCGCCTTGTGCAAAGACCACAAAGTGCTCTTTATAGCCGATGAGATTCAAACCGGGCTGGGCCGCACCGGCGAACTGCTGGCGGTGTGCTACGAGGGGGTGCACGCCGACATTCTTATCCTGGGCAAAGCCTTAAGCGGGGGAGTACTGCCCGTATCGGCCGTGCTAGCCCGCAACGAAATCATGCTGACTATTCAGCCGGGCCAGCATGGGTCTACCTTCGGCGGCAACCCGCTGGCCAGCGTAGTACTGCGCGCCGCCCTAGACGTGTTGCTAGATGAGAAGCTGACGGCCAACGCTCGGGTTTTAGGCGAGGTATTCCGGGAGCGGATGCGCCGCGTGCAGGCCAAGCGCCCAGAGGTAGTAGAAGAGGTGCGGGGCAAGGGCTTACTCAATGCCGTTGTAATTAAGCCCCACGTTGATGGCCGCACCGCCTGGGACGTGTGCGTGAGCTTGATGGAGCGTGGCGTGCTAGCCAAGCCAACTCACGGCGACATCATTCGCTTTGCGCCGCCGCTGGTCATCACCGAAGAGCAGTTGCATGAGGTGTGCGACGTGATTGAGGAAGTAATTATGGCCTTTTAGGCGCTGAAACAGTGCTTTTACTTACCAAACGAGCGGACTTCCCTACCTTGGGCAGCCCGCTCATTTTTTACCCATGACGATGATGTTTCGGAAGTACTACCTAGCCCTCTGCGTTGTAGCCCTGGCCAGTTGTCGGAGTGAGCGAGTAGCCTTCCAGTTTAGCCAACCTCGCACTGCTACGGCCGCTACTACAGTTACCGAACCCACACCAGTCACTAGTCCAGTAAAGCCACTCCAGATAGAAGAAGCTCCCGCTACCAGCCCGGTGGCAAGTAGTGCACGTGCGGGGGCGCGCCCGGCGGCCCGGCACCTAGCGGCATTTCATCCAAGAAAGCATAACACCACGGCGGCTCATCGGAGCGTTCGTCCTACGGTAGTTACGCCTCCACCTCGGCAGTTTAGCCGCCCGCGGAAGGCGCTGCTGGAAAACGAAGGTGCCTTTGTGCTAGGGGCGCTGCTAGTGGTGGCGGGCATCACGGCGGGCGTGGTGCTGGGCGGTTGGTTGGGCTTTGGCGTAGGAGCCTGGTTGTACTCTTTGGGTACTACTTCCTGGGGGTTGGCATCGGTGGCAAGCACGCGTGGCTTGAGGTATTCCAGGAGTTCTTCAACATGTAAACACGGCCCTTCAGAGGCAGTAGGGTGCGCATCTGCTTAGGTTTTGGAGCCGCTAACCGACGAAACAGCTCGACTGACAGCGCGGGCTGCTGGGTTGACCGAGTTAGGCAGCGGCGGGTCCTGAGGGACTATACTTTTGTATCATCACCTCTACCTCAATCCCAATCGTTATGCGTGCTCGTCGTCTGCTTCTATTTTGCGGTGTAGTATCGATGCTGGCTAGCTGCCAGACCACCCGCTCGGTGTTGGCTCCGCGGCCGTTTCAGTCGGTACTGTCTATGGGCAGCCACGACACCAGCGCTACGACTGTGGTACTGATGCACGATTCGCAGGGGCCCCAGGGTACCCGGGTAGTGATGAGTACAGCCGAAGCAGCCAGCTTCAGCTACCACCAATAGCAAGCCACTCCCCTACATACAGAAGGCCGTTTAGTTTTTACCTCGCTCCGGATTTTCACACACCGCCGTACGCCGGGTTGCTCCTCTTACACGGGGCAATCCGGCGTACGTGTTTGCAGTGCTTGCTAACTGCCAATTACTTGGCTACGATTACGGAGCGTACTCAATAGCAATTTCCGCAACCTTACCTTTGCCTTGGTTGTTCTACCCCGTCTTACCAATCGAAAGCAGCTTATGCCTACTGTCCCTACGCACCGCCCGCGCCGCAACCGCAAGTCTCAGGTTATCCGCGACATGGTGCAGGAAACGCGCATTACCACGCACGATTTCATTTACCCTATTTTTCTCATCGAAGGCCAGAACCAGCAACTGGAAATTCACTCGATGCCGGGTATTCACCGTTTCACTCCCGACCGAATTATTGATGAAATTGGGCGTTGCGTGGAGTTGGGCATCAACAGCTTCGCGCCATTTCCAGCCATCAATGATGCGCTGAAGGACCGCTTAGCCAAGGAGTCGGCCAACCCGGAGGGCCTCTACCTCAAGACGGTAGCCGAAATCAAGCGCCAGTTTCCCGACGTGGTGCTCATGACTGACGTGGCCATGGACCCCTACTCCTCCGACGGGCACGACGGAATTGTAGACGCTGAGTCGGGCGAGATTCTTAATGATGCTTCTTTGGAAGTGCTGGGTCAGATGGCATTGGCACAAGCTCGCGCGGGGGCCGACATCATTGGGCCTTCGGATATGATGGACGGGCGCGTAGCCTGGATTCGTGACGTTCTCGACAGCAACGGCTTTTCCAACGTGAGCATCATGAGCTACACGGCCAAGTACGCCTCGGCTTTCTACGGTCCCTTCCGCGACGCACTCGACTCGGCACCTAAGCGCGGCGACAAGAAAACCTACCAGATGAACTACGCCAACCGGCGGGAGGCCCTGCGTGAGCTAGCTCTTGATGAGGCCGAAGGTGCGGATATGGTTATGATCAAGCCAGCCCTGAGCTACCTTGATATCATTCGGGAAGTGCGCGACAACACCCAGTTGCCCGTAACGGCCTACAATATTTCCGGTGAGTATGCTATGGTGAAAGCCGCCGCCCAAAACGGTTGGATCGACGGCGAAAAGGCCATGATGGAAGTGCTTACCAGCATTAAGCGGGCGGGCGCCGATGCTATCCTAACTTACTTTGCCAAAGAAGCCGCCGAGGTGTTGCGCCGCGGGTAGTACCTGAAAATCACCCGAGCTTTTCACCTGCTGAGTAGGAACGCGCTTCGGCGCGTTCTTTTTTTGCTACCCTTTCACCCTTCCCGTGTTTGCCATGCCGACCTTACTCCGCCTTGCCACTGCCGCTGATATCCCCGCCATTCTAAGCATTGTGCACCGCGTGGTGCCACTGATGCAAGCCAGTGGCAACCACCAGTGGACGACGGACTACCCCAACGAGGAAGTTTTCCGGCGCGACATTGCCCAAGGTCATTTGTGGGTGGCTGAGTTAGATGGCCGGGTGGCTGCCCTTGGCGCCCTCACGCACAACGACCAGGACCCTGAATACGCGCAGGCCGACTGGGATGCCACGGAGCCGGCACTAGTTACCCACCGCCTGGCGGTAGACCCAAGCGCCCAGGGCCACGGCCTAGCAGCCGCCCTGCTACAGCAAGCCGAGGTGCTAGCGGCGGAGCAAGGGCTAAGAATGCTACGCGTTGACACGAACTCAGAAAATGCGGCTACTCAGCGGCTATTTCCCAAGTTAGGTTACCGTTTCGCCGGCGAAATCACCCTGGCTTTTCGTCCGGGTCTGCGTTTCTTCTGCTACGAAAAGCAGCTGGGGTAACTACCAGTAGAAACGGCCAATGCTCCCGAGAGCTGGTATGAAAGCACCCAGGGTAGGCATGCGTCTAGCCTACCTAAAACCCTGGCCCAACCAGCACCGCTGAAAAGTCCTTTGTCACGCTCTTTTGGTGGCAACTTCCAGCCTAGCTCCAGAGTACAACCCCGCAAACTTGCCTTTCTTGCGGCTATGCTCTTCTACACAGTCATGAAGCCTCTGGTGCAGGTAGCTCTGCGCGTATTTTTCCGCCAACTGGAGGTGCGCCACCGTGGGCGGCTGCACATGCCGGGCCCCCTGCTCATCACCAGCAACCACCCCAACACGCTGATGGACCCTTTGGTGACGGCCATTAATCGGCGCCAGCCCATTGCGTTTCTAGCCAAGAGCACCTTTTTCAAAAATCCGATTTTGCGCGCAATTATGGAGTCGGGCAACTCCATTCCGATCTACCGGCGGCAGGACCTTGACACTGGGGCCGAGACCCTGACGCCCGCCCAGCTTGAAGCGCAGAATGAGAAAGCTTTTGGCCGCTGCTACGACTACTTTGACCGGAAGGGCACCATCATGATTTTCCCCGAGGCACGAGCGTGAGCGAGCGACGCCTACGCCCCCTGAAAACCGGTGCCGCCCGTATTGCCCTAGGCGCAGAGGCTCGGCATAACTTCCAGTTGGGCCTGCATATTCTCCCGCTCGGTATCAACTACTTCGATCCGCAACGCTTCCGCTCCGATGTGCTGCTGAACTTGGCAGAGCCCATTCGGGTGGCCGAGTACGCTGCGGCGTACCAGCAAAGTCCTGAAGCGGCGGCCGATGCCCTGACCGAAGAAATTCAGCGCCGCATGGAGTCCCGCCTGGTCATCACCCGCACCGATGAGGAGGATGAGCTGGTGACGCAGGTAGAGCGCACCTTTGGGCAGCACCTCATTCAGGACGACGAAGAAACCCTGTACGACAACTTCCAGCTGAGCCGTACCCTGTTGCAGGCCGTACAGTATTTTGAACTGCATGATGCGGGTCGCTTGAGCGCCATTCAGGAAAAGCTGCGCGCCTACCAGCAGGAGCTACACCGCCTGCGCCTAACCGACGAAGCGCTGGAAACCCCGCCCGCCGGGGGCTCGCGTACCCGGCGCGGAGTGGTGGCGGCCCTCAAGCTAGTGCTGGGAGCCCCGCTGTACGCCTACGGAGCCATCAATAACTACCTGCCTTACATTGTACCCTCCGTAGTAGCTAAGCGCGCCACCGACGACATGGCCTTTGTGGCCCCAGTAATGCTAGTAACAGGCATGCTCACGTTTACACTGGGCTACGCTCTGCAAACCTATCTGGTGCACCACTTCATTACCCACGACTGGCGCTGGACTACGTTGTATTTCATCAGCCTGCCGCTGTCGGGTTTCTATGCGCTGAGCTACTGGAGCAACCTAGCCCAGCGCTTGCGCCGCCTACGGGTGCTACGTTTGTTTCGGCGCGAGCGGCCGGTGCTGGAAAGCGTATTACGCCAGCGCACTGAGCTTATCCGTTTGTTGCGCGAGGCAAGAGCAGCTTACCTCGCTACTCATCCGCTCCCAAGCTAATTACCGCAACTTCTCATACCTCACCAGCTTTGCTTCGCACCCGCACCTAGCGTTAGGATATCCGTCAGCTTCAAGGCGTGGTTGGTGAGCGCACTGACTAAATGCAGGTCATTGGTACTCAGCTCAGAATACAGCGCCGTGCGGGCGGGCATAGCGCCTAGCTTGCCCGCTGGCTGGGTATGCGTGAGCCGGACGCCGGCCAAGGCTCCAATTCGGACGGCGGGTGACCACCAATAGTAACCGGGACGGTAGCGGCCAGCCGTATTGTTGGTAAGAAAGTACTGCCGCCCCGTGGTGTAGCTCAGCAGGCCTCCTACCGCTATGGGGCTTAACTGCCACTGGGAACGGCCTAGCGTGGGCGCAAAAGGTATGTAAGTGGTTTTTAGAGTAATAATAGCTGCGGCACGCCCAGCTAAGCGGCGCGGCAGGTAGCCCACCAGCACCTCGGGCTCTACCCGCTGATGGTTAAGGCGGTAGCCCCCGCCCACGGCTACTAGGCCTACCCCACCGGCAAAATGCAGCGTCAGGAAAAACGGTCCGGAACGTGGCATCTCGGTTGTTTGTGCCTGCACAGTTCCGCCCAGGGCCAGCAGCAGGGCAACTCCTACGTTATGCTTGCGGGCCATACTGCACGGTTTCGAGCCGGAACTGGCGCTTGCCCCACAGCGTGATGATGTGGTAGCGGTGCTTGGCGAGGCTGTAGGTAGTAAGGTAGGTAATGCCGTCGTGGTAGGGCTGGCCAGCCGTGAAGCGGTGCACATGGGCGCTTAGGTGCAGCGCCAGCCGCGGCCCGTACTGACGAACGGCCGCCGTGTACGGAGCTACCAGCGTGGAGTCGAAGTCCTCGTCCATGGGAGGCACATGG
>NZ_JZIR02000037.1:0-46424 GCF_000961955.2 Hymenobacter sp. AT01-02 | reverse complement strand
CCCGGTCAGCTAGCTGACCGGGGCTTTTTCTACTGGTACTGGGCAGCTTACAAGTGAATCACCTCGCCGTAGGCGGCGGCAGCGGCTTCCATTACGGCTTCGCTCATAGTGGGGTGCGGGTGCACCGACTTAATGATTTCGTGACCGGTAGTTTCCAGCTTGCGCGCCACTACTACCTCGGCAATCATTTCCGTCACGTTGGAGCCAATCATGTGGGCGCCCAACCACTCGCCGTACTTCTTATCGAAGATGACTTTCACGAAGCCATCCTTTACGCCGCCAGCGGAGGCTTTGCCCGAAGCGGAGAAGGGGAATTTACCAACCAGGATGTCGTATCCCTGCTTCTTGGCTTCCTCTTCGGTGAGGCCAACTGAGGCAATTTCCGGCGAGGCGTAGGTGCAGCCCGGAATGTTCTGGTAGTTGAGCGGCTCGGGGTGGTGACCAGCAATTTTCTCTACGCAGATGATGCCTTCGGCCGAAGCTACGTGCGCTAGGGCGGGGCCGGGGATGATGTCACCAATGGCGAAGATGCCGGGCACGTTGGTCTGGTAGAAGTCATCAACCAGTACGCGGCCTTTCTCTACCTTAATGCCAAGTTCCTCAAGGCCAATGTTTTCGAGGTTAGTGGTTACACCCACGGCGCTCAGCACCACGTCGCACTCCACTTGCTGCTCGCCTTTGGCCGTCTTGATGGTTACTACGCAGCCAGCGCCGCTCGTGTCCACCTTGGTTACCTCTGCGCTGGTTAGCACGTTGATGCCGATTTTCTTGAAGGATTTCTCCATCTGGCGCGACACCTCTTCGTCTTCCACGGGTACAATGCGGGGCAGGTATTCCACCACCGTCACTTCCGAGCCCATGGTGCGGTAGAAGTAGGCAAACTCAACGCCGATGGCGCCGGAGCCTACTACCACAAGCCGCTTGGGCAGTTGGGGCAGCACCATGGCCTGGCGGTAGCGATAATTTTCTTGCCATCAACGGGCAGGTTTGGCAACTCGCGCGAGCGGGCACCGGTAGCAGGATGATGGACTTTGCTTCCACGATTTCCTTAGAGCCGTCCTGCTTGGTTACTTCTACCTTGCCGGGAGCCGAAAGCTTGCCCGTGCCCGATACAACGTCAATCTTGTTCTTTTTGAACAAGAAGTTGATGCCCTTGCTCATGCCATCAGCTACGCCACGGCTGCGCTGAATCACGGCATTGAAATCGTAGCCTATGCCATCGGCCTTGAGGCCATAGTCGCCGGCATGGTTGAGGTATTCGAATACCTGAGCGCTCTTGAGCAGGGCTTTGGTGGGGATACAGCCCCAGTTGAGGCAGATGCCACCGAGCGACTCGCGCTCCACCACGCCTACTTTCAGACCAAGCTGCGAAGCCCGGATGGCGGCCACGTAGCCGCCGGGGCCGCTGCCGATAACGACCAGGTCGTATTGCAATGCCATGTTGTGTTCAGTTGAAGGTTGAGTAGGGGAAACACCGCCCAGCGCAGAAAGGCTCCGCAGCGGCCCGGCAAAGATAGGCACGGCGCGCAACTCCGCACGCGCCCAATTTTCGGCCCGATTTTAGGCATCTAACAAAATTTTGTCCTACCCTTCAGCCATTGTGCAGTCCACGCCGTAGAAGGGCCGTTACCGTTTTTTAGGCTACCAAGCCGCCTGCACCCCGCACCCCCACACCATGAAGTCACTGATACTCACACTCCTGTCTGCTACTACCTTACTTGCAACCACGCAGTGCGCCCGCAGCACCACCGACGTAGAACGACCCACTACCTCGGCCGCCCGCAATCTGAACCGCGAAGCAGTTGTGGCCCGCGCCGCCGATAGCACTGCCCGTTCTTCCATGAATGTTACAGCGTCGGCGGGGGCTACTTCCCCCGCTCCTACGGTAGTAGAGCCCGCAGCCCGCAAGTCGAATGCCGATTACAAGGCAGAAATCCGTACGGCCGACGCTATTCTTAAGAGCAAACCTCGGGATTTCGACGCCCTACTGACGCGCGCCAAGGCCAAAAGCCATCTTAAGGAGTACAACGAGGCTATTCTGGATTACAATGCTGCCGTGCGCCTCAAGCCCACCAACGCCGAAGTATACTACAACCGCGGCCTCAACCGCCTGAAATTGAAGCAGTACAATCCGGCTATCAGCGACTTCAACAAGGCCACCAAATATAATCCCCAGGATAAGGAAGCTTTCTTTGGCCGCGGCGCCGCCAAGATGCAGATGTTCAATTTTAAAGGTGCCATCCCCGACTTCACCAAGGCACTGGCACTGGACCCCAATTACGCCGATGCGTACGAGTACCGCGGCATTAGCTACTCCTCTATCAACAAACCACTGGAAGCCAAAGCCGACCTAGAAAAGGCCGCTCAACTCAACCCAGAAGCGGTGAAGAGCCTCCGTCGCTACGCTGGCAAATAGTCCGGCACTTGCTCAGAGAGCACCACTTAAAAAGAGGGCAACCCGGTAGCGGGTTGCCCTCTTTTTACTTACCGGCCTAGTAGCAGTTTCAGGTAGAAACTGGGCTGCCGGAGCCGCTCGCGCAAATCCAGATCGAGAAACATATTGCTGATGGTCTCGGCGAGGGTTGGGTTGTTTGCGGCGCGGGAGGCCACAAAGTTGAACAGCCACGGATAGCTCAGCAGACGCTGCATTACCCGGCTAAGGCGCAGCTCCTGCCACAGCCGGTTGTACACGGCACCATCGTAACCGCGCAAAAACGCCGGGGAGAAATCTTGCGCCACGAGGGCGCGCCCAGCCCAATCAGCGGCGTGACGCCCCGAAATGATGGCGTGCCCGATGCCCTCCCCCGTGAAAGGGTCGATGAGGGAGCCGGCGTCGCCGAGCAGTAAGTAGCCCCTGCCCGATAGTGCTCGGCGCTTGGACCTAGCGGCAGTCCAAAGCCCCGCACTGGTCCCAGGCGCTCGGCCCCGGCAAAGCGCACTTTCAGGGCTGGGTGGGCTTGTAGCATGTCGTCGAGGCGCTGACGCAGATTTACTTTTTTCTGGGATACCGCTTCCGTAAGCATCCCTACCCCCACATTAGCCTCGCCGTTGGGTAGTGGAAATACCCAGAGGTAACCCGGCAGAAAGTCTTTGATAAAGTGCAGTTCAATGAAATTATCGGGGCTGAGACCTTGCACACCGCGGTAATACGCCCGCAGGCCCGCGCAATGGTGGGCCGGCTCTAGGGCGTGCCCACCTACCTGCCGGGCAAAGCTAGACTGAGCCCCATTGGCAACTAACAGCAGCCGGGCCGTGGCTATTTCTGTGCCGTCGGCGGCCGTTAAGCGCCAGCGGCCATCGGGCAGTTGCTCGTGGTTAGCAACGTCTACCCCTTCTTGAAAGTCGATTTCGGGTCGGCGGCGCACCTCTTCTGCTAGGAAGTTGTCAAAATCGAGGCGCTTGATGATGTGGCCGGCGGCGGCATCTGTGGCTTTATTAAAGCGCGGCTTGAACGGAACGCTGAGGCGGCGGCCGTTCGGAGCATAAAATTCGATTCCCCAACTGGGCAACTGGGCGGGGGAAGTTTCCAGCTCGGCGGGTAGCTCCGGACGAATGCGGCGCAGTTCGGCCAGCACTTTGCCGCTGAGGGCGTCGCCGCACACTTTGTCGCGGGGGAAGCGGGCCCGGTCGAGGAGCAGGCAGGGGCGGCCGGCATTGGCCAAGTGCAGGGCCGCGGTGGCTCCACCAGGTCCGGCTCCTAGTATACAGATATCTACGTCGGGCATAAGAGGCGACGAAGATACGAGCGGATGGCATTGCAGACTGGCATTCCTGGGGTGAAGCCCCAACACGTAGCCCATAAGTTGGCGGGTAGGCTGGGTGAGCGCGCCATTTTACGGAGCAGGAAGGCGTATTTCTAGCTTCTGCTAGCTTTGTGAGTTTCACGCCTACTCTCCCTATGCCGCTACGACTTCTACACAGCGAACCTTCCATCTCCATTTTTTACGACTACCACCACAACTGGCTATATGCCAACTGGACTGGTGACCAAAGCCTAGAATCGGTGCAGGGAGGCTGCCTACTCCTGCTCGACTTTCTGCGCAACGAGCGGTGCTCAAAGGTTCTTAACGACAACACGGAGGTCACAAGCATGTGGAGCGATGCCTCGGAATGGGTGGGCGCCACTTGGTTTCCGATGATGGCCGACGCGGGTCTTGAGTATTTCGCCTGGGTTTACTCCTCCAATGTGTACAGCCGCCTGTCGGCTGATCTTTCCATGCAGCATACTACCCGGCCCATTGTCCTGTCCTTTGACAGCCAGGAGCTAGCCACCAGCTGGCTACGGCTTATGTAAGCGTGGGGGGCACTAGTTACGAAGCTAGGGTAGAACATAGAACCCGTTCGTTACTTACCTTCGCCCCCATGACGAAACTGCTCGACGGAAAAGTAGCCCTGATAACGGGCGCTTCTAAAGGAATCGGCCGCGCCATTGCGGTGCATTTCGCCCAACTGGGCGCCCAGGTAGCCTTCACCTACCTCTCCAGCGTGGAGAAAGGTCAGCAACTGGAAGAAGAATTAGCCGCCCACGGCACCAAGGTAAAAGGCTTCCGCTCCGATGCGTCCATCTACGCCGAAGCTGAAAAGCTGGTAGATGATGTGGTAGCGGAGTTTGGCAAGCTGGATATTCTGGTAAACAACGCCGGCATCACCCAGGATGGTCTGCTCATGCGCATGAGTGAGCAGCAGTGGGACCAGGTTATTGCCGTAAACCTGAAATCGGTGTTTAACCTGACTAAAGCAGCCACTAAGCCTATGATGCGCGCCAAAGCTGGTAGCATTATCAACATGACTTCGGTGGTGGGTATCAAAGGCAACGCCGGCCAGGCCAACTATGCGGCTTCCAAGTCGGGTATCATCGGCTTTACGAAGTCGGTAGCGCTGGAATTGGGCTCGCGCAACATCCGTTGCAACGCCATTGCTCCCGGCTTCATTGAAACCGAAATGACGGATGCTCTCGACCAGAAGCAGGTAGATGAGTGGCGCAAAGCTATTCCGCTAAAGCGCGGCGGCTCTCCCGAAGACGTGGCCAAAGCCACCGCCTTCCTTGCCTCCGATAATTCGAGCTATATCACCGGACAGGTGTTACAGGTAGACGGTGGCATGCTGACCTAGTCGTCCTAGGCTCCTTCTTACTCTGGGCCCTTTCGCTTAACCACTCCGCTTGCTAAGCAGCGTGTTTAAGCGAAAGGGCTTTTTTATGCGCTGACTTTTCGTCCCAACCAACATTCAACCTATTATAATACAAATACTTACCGCATTATCAATCTGCATTAGGATGATGGCCGCTCTGTATTACATCCTACTCCAGATGTGTTAGGTAGGATATTGCAGGACAGGGTAGTAGTGAAAGTGTAGCCTTCCGTGGGCCTACCTGGGCATAATGTTTTTTACTGGACTATTTATAGTTCAGTTTCTCCACTAGCCTCGGGTACTTCTGCTACCCTATACCTGTTGCGCTTAGCAGGCTTGGAGTGTAAGAGCCTTGCTCTTAGCGCTAGTAGGCTCGCTGCGTACCCCTGTGAGTTAGGGGCCAATTAACAAGCCCTTTTGTACATCAACCAGCGGTTTGCAAAGGCTCTTATACCCCCACCCGATTTTGATGGTACAAGTCTGTCCAGCAGCTACTCATGTCGGCTCCTGACAAGCAAAATTGGCTTTGGTAAACAAATAAGTAATTGTACTATTTTATAAATATATGTTATTATCTATTCTTTAGTAACAATTTCATAATAAACCGATCCTATCCGAGGTGTAATTTTGTGGCTTGGCCGATACCCATATGGGTCGGCTGGAACTTGTTTGAATACTTTTTTCTTGCCGCTGTATGTCAAAAAATTTACGCAGTTATCTGCGCTGTTTATTTCTACTCTCGTGCTTGGCGTATGGTCCGGTTCGCGCAAGTAGCCCAGCCACTGAGGAGTCTGCCGCAGTTACTTTTCAAGAGTCATTCGACACGGGGACCAAGCCGGACTATCCTGCGGCTTCTGCGGCACTGGCTACTGGCAACTGGACCCTGACTAATGCCGCGCTAGGTAGCTCCGACGCTGACCACAAGACCGGTACGCAGAGTGTGCGCCTGCAGCAAAACGGCAAGCTCACCATGGAGTTCTTCCTGCCAACCGGAGCTTCTACCATCACGGTGCAGCACGCCATCTACGGCACCGACGCCAGCAGCAGCTGGGAGCTGTGGGCCCAGTCAGAGGCCTGCAACTGCAACAAGTGGACAAAGGTGGGAAACACAGTATTCACGACCTCCCCTACCCTACAGGTAGTATCCTTTACCGCTAACATTCCCGGCCACGTCAAATTCGAGATTCGGAAGACATCGGGTGGGGCGGCCAGGCTAAACATCGACGACTTCGCGGTGACGGAGTACGGCGTGGTACAGCCATCGGTTGACAACGACAACTTAGCCCTGGGTAACCCAAGCGGCGCCACTACGGACCTCAACTCGTATAACAACTACCTGCTCACAAAGCCGCAGTTCGTCATTGGCTACAACCGCGACCAGGGCAAGCCTAACTGGGTGAGCTGGCACTTGGACATCACCAACCGCGGCAGCATTGACCGCCAGGACGACTTCCGCAACGATACTTCCCTACCCGCGGGCTGGTACCAAGTACAAAACACCAGCTACTCCAACACGGGCTTCGACCGGGGCCACAACTGCCCTTCTGCCGACCGTACGTCTACTCTGGAAGATAACTCAGCTACCTTCCTGATGACCAACATGATGCCGCAGACGGGCGACAACAACCAGGGCCCTTGGGCCGCGCTGGAAAGCTATACCCGCACGTTTCTGCCCAGCAATGAAGTGTACGTCATCTGCGGCAGCTACGGCGTAGGCGGTGGGGCAGGCGGCCTGATTACCTCCATTGACCAAGGCCGCGTGACGGTGCCCAAGCGCACCTGGAAGGTGATTGTGATTCTGCCGGTAGGCGACAACGACGTCGCGCGCATCTCCGCTACTACCCGGGTCATTGCCGTGGATATGCCCAACACCACGGGCATTCGGGAAACCAACTGGGGCACGTTCCGCACCAGCGTAGACGCCATTGAGGAGGCCACCGGCTACGACTTGCTGTCGAAGCTGCCGCTGGAGGTGCAAGCGGCCCTCGAATCGAAAGTAGATGCCGGTCCGGCGCTGTAGTTTTCTCTTCCTGTTGCTTTTTGAAAAGACTGAATCGTCTGTATGACAATTTTTTATAGTAGCGTTTCGAACGTTAAGAAGTGGTCGGCTGCTCTGGCTTTCCTCTTATTGATGGGGGTGCAACTGAGTTGGGCCCAAACCACGGCCCTGACACCTTACCCATTGCGAGAGGGTACTTATCAGGAGGCTTTTACGGCCATTGCTACCTGGGGAAGCAACTTCTCGACCGGCACCGGCGCAAACCGGTTCGGCGTGGCCTACCCCGACCCTGTTTACCCTAACACCAACACGGTTTTTAGTACCGGCTCTACCGGGGGCGTGCAGAAAGGAACCGCCGCCATTGTCTTGTTATCGACGGGTAGTGACGGAGAAAAGCCAGCTGCCTTCGACTTGCACCTCGACTTTTCGGGCACTGCGGCAGGAACCATTAGCCTTGACTGGGCCGAGGTCAATAACTCAACCGGCAACCGGCAGTCTACTTTCAAGCTGCAAACTAACACGGGGCCCAACGGCTTATTCATTGACTTACCCCAAACCGCCACTGTCCTCACCAACAACCAAGCTGCTTCGGGCAAGCTGACAGTTGCGCTGCCAGCTGCCTTCAACAACAACGCCCAGGCCAAGGTACGCTTCTACATGAGCGCCAGTGCCGGCGGAATTGCCCCTAGCGGCAGCCGCCCCAAAATCAGCATCGACAACCTGCAGGTAACGGCGGCTACGTCCGAAAGCCCCGCAACTACCACCATCACCACGGGGGCAGTAGCTACCACGTCCTTCTGCGTCACGACTACGGCGGGCAGCCCCGAGTTTGCGGTGCCCTACACCGGCAGTGGCTCCTTCACCGGAACGTACAAAGTGCAGCTGTCGGACGCGGCCGGCGTATTTACGGCTACTACGACCACCAACATTATCGGCACGGGCAGCAGCTCTCCTATCACCGCGGTTATTCCGGCCGGCACGGCTAGCGGCAGTAAGTACCGCGTGCGCGTGCTCAACGACGCTCCGGCTACCTACGGCACCGACAACGGCACGGACCTGACGGTTAGCTTGGCCGCGGCCACCAACACCGTTACGGTTTCGCCTACGCTGGCCCAAACCGTGCCAACTACCGGTACGGGTGCCACGCTGCAAGCCAGCACCGCTGCTACCTCTACTTTTACCTGGAAGTACGCCACTAGCCCTACCGGCCCCTACGCAGCCATTGCCGGCGCTACTACTAATTCCTACCAACTACAGGGCAGTGATTTCCCCACGGCAGGTACGTATTATGTAGTTGCGGAAGCTACCACTACCAGCGCCTGCGCCTCTGCCACGGGCGTGAGTGAACCAATTACGGTTACGGTGTCGGCCCCGATTTCTGTTCCGGCCCTGACTGTCTCGGCCACTAGCCTTCCTAGCTTTGGCAACATAGCTCTCGGCGAAGGCGCCCCCTTGAAAAGCTTTACCGTTGGCGGAACCAACCTTTCCGATAACATTACCATCACGCCACCCACAGGCTTCGAAATTCGCACGGGCAACACCCCTTTTGCTTGCTGCGCCATTGTGCTACAGCCCGTAAACGGGGAGGTGCCCACTACCGTCATCGACGTGCGCTTTACCCCCACGGCTGTCCAGGCCAGTGAAGCTACCATTCCGGTAACGAGCACGGGCCTGCCCGCCGCAGCCGTGGCCGTATCCGGCACGGGCGTTGAGCCTATGTATCCCGCATCATTGAGCACCACCACCCTGTCGGGCCTGACGCCTACCACAGCTACCACGGGCGGCACGGTGGACACCGACGGTGGCAGCGCCGTAACAGCACGAGGCGTAGTATGGTCCCGGACTGCCAACCCGCTTCTGGGCACAACCAAGACGTCGGACGGTACTGGCACGGGAACGTTTGCCAGCACCATCACTGGTTTGCTGCCCGGCACTACCTACTACGTGCGGGCCTATGCGACCAACGCCACCAGCACGGCCTACGGCGAAGAGCTTTCGTTTACAACCGTAGAAGTACCCCTGGCAACTCAGCCTACTAGTCCGGCTAGCCTCACCGCCACCCAGGTAACGGGCACCTCCTTGCAGCTTAATCTAACTGGGGGAGATGGCGCAAAACGCCTGGTAGTGGCTCGCCTGGGCAGCGCCGTAGACGCGGAACCTGTAAATGCTACCACTTATCTCGCCGACGCAGCTTTCGGCAAAGGCAGCGTGCTGGGCAAGGGCAACTACGTGGTGTACAACGGAACCGGCGACACCCTGACGGTTACCAACCTACGCCCCAACACACCCTACTACTTCACGGTATTTGCCTTCAACGACAACAACACGCCCTACGCCGAGAATTACCTGACAACGACGCCGGGGACGCTTACCCAGACGACAACGCCCGTTCCTACGGCTCTGCTGCTGGAAGAGAACTTCGACTATGCGGCGGGTTCCTTGCTGACGGCAACTAACTGGACGGCTCACAGTGGAGCGGGTACCAAACCCGTTGCGGTAACGGCTACCGGCCTTTCATACCCAGCTACGGCCCAAACAGCGGCAACGCCGCCGCCGTGGTAGCAAGTGGCGAAGACGTTAACCGCACCTTTGAAGCAGTATATGCCCGCACGCCCGTGTATGTGTCTTACCTGGTGAATGTGGCCAACGCTTCTACAAGCTTGGCCGGCGACTACTTCTTCCATCTTGGCCCGAAAGCCATTGGCACCACGTTCCGCAGCCGCATCTACGTGCGCAAAGATGCCACCACCAACAAAGTGCAGTTTGGCATCACTAGCGGCACGGGTACTACTACTTTCACCACGGAGCAGTATGAGTTGAATGCCACGCACCTAGTTGTGTTGAAGTACTCGTTTACTGAAATGGGCAGCACCGCCCAGCTTTTCATCAACCCAACTACCGACACGGAGCCCGCCACGGCCACGGCTAGCGCAACGGAAACCGGCGCCACTCCCGCCGCGCCCAACGACAACATTGGTTCCGTAGCCTTACGCCAGGGTGCCAGCTCCCCTAACTTGGTGGTAGATGGTATTCGCGTTGGCACCACCTACAAAGCTGTTAAAACGGGTATTACGTGCGAGCCACCGGTGCTGGCAGTACCCACCGTTCCGGTGGCTACCGCGGCCGCCGACCAGTGCGGAGCCCCAGTACTTTTTGCGGCCACCGTTTCTGGCGACCCAGAGCCTAGCATTACCTACTCTATCGTGAAGGAAGGCGGTGCTACCACCATCACTTCGCCCTACATTTTCCCGGTAGGCGCTACCACCGTTACGGCCACGGCTACCAACCGCTGCGGCACCGATACGCAAACCTTCGTGGTGACGGTGCAAGACAAGCAGGCTCCTCTGGTGCTCACCCAGAACGTGACTGTAGCGCTCAGCAATGGCACAGCTACTGTTACGGCGGCACAGGTAAACAACGGCAGCACCGACGCCTGTGGCATTGCTACGTTAGCCCTCAGCCAAACCACTTTCAGCTGTGAGAACATCGGCGCCAACACTGTAACGCTGACGGCTACCGACCGGTACGGCAACACCGCCAGCCAGACCGCCATTATCAACGTGACGGGCACGGTTCCTACTCCAGCTATTGCCGTGAAGCCTTCTTCGACGGTGTATACGGGGGGAGTACCTACCAACTTATACTTGGGCTACGGTCCGCAGAGCGTTACGCTGGCGGCTTCGGGTGGGGTAAGCTACCGCTGGAGCCCGGCCACTGGCCTAAGCAATGCCACCAGCGCCAACCCGGTGTTCACCGCTACAGCTGCCGGCACGTTCACGTATACCGTAACGGTGACCAGCAACTCGGGCTGTACTGCTACCAAGAGCGTAGTGCTGCAAGTAATTGACGTACGTTGTGGCAACAAGAACAAGGGCATTATGGTGTGCCACAAAGGCTCATCCCAATGCGAGCCCCTCGGTGATATTGCGGGCCACCTGGCGCACGGCGACCAGCTAGGCACGTGCGCAGGAAGTCTGCAGGCGAAGTCTTCTTCCGACGCTCAGCTTCTCGGCGACGCTACCAGCACGGCTACCGCAGCTTTGCTGTTCGAAGCATACCCCAACCCCTTCACGGAGCGCACCGTGGTTCACTTCCGCCCCGTAAGCACGGGCACGGCTCAGCTACAAATCTATAACTCGCTTGGTCAGGTAGTGAAGACGTTCCACAACGGCGTCGTGCAAGGCGGTCAAGATTACGAGTTCACGCTGGAAGGCAGCGCGCTACCCGCAGGTCTGTACACAGGCCGTCTGCTCATTGACGGCAAGGTTCAAACCATTCGGGTTGTACTGAACAAGTAAGCATAGGCTATAAAGCAAGCAAAAAGGGGGCGCCAACTTGGCGCCCCCTTTTGCTTCTGCAAGCTGGCAGATAGGCCGGCGGGAAACCAGCCAATCTACCCCAGGTGACAAAACCTAGTGGTATGCGCCACTTGTGGCACAGTCTGGTTGGAAGGCTTATCATTGTACTACGCTACTCTAGGTACACGTATGTTTCGTTTCCTCCTACCTGTATTAGTACTGCTAGCCATTTCAGTAGCGTGCTATCCGCGCCTATGGCATAGGCTTACCCGTTACCAGCAAGCACAAGCTGCCCAAGCCACCGTCGCCCGCCTTAGCGCCAGGCTCCACAACGGCGACCTAATTTTTCAAACGTCCCAGTCGGCGCAAAGCCAGGCGATACAACTGGCTACGCACTCGCCCTATAGTCACTGCGGCATTCTGTTTCAGAAGGACGGAGAGTGGCGCGTATTTGAAGCGGTGCAACCCGTAAGCGAAACCTCTTTGGTAGCCTGGGCAGCGCGCGGCAAGGATGGCAAGGTGGTCATAAAACGCCTGCGCGATGCCGAAACGGTGCTGACACCCGCAGCCTTGCAGCGCCTCCAAGCGGCCGGCGAGCAGTACCGCGGCAAGAACTACGACTTATACTTCGGCTGGTCTGATGATCGGATTTACTGCTCGGAGCTGCTCTGGAAGATGTACCAGCAAGCTACCGGCCGCGAAATAGGCGAACTGCAAACACTACGCGAGTTCGACCTGAGCCACTCCGCCGTGCAAGCCAAGCTGCGCGAACGGTACGGAAATCGTATTCCACTGGATGAAAAAGTTATTTCCCCGGTTCAGATGCTAGAAAGCAAGGAGCTAGTAACGGTGCAGTAAGAGGTACTCATGGTCTCACCTGAACTGCAAGGCTAGCTCCATAGTATCAGCAAACCTTATTTCGACTTAATTACAAGTTTTGGGCATTGGCTCAAAGGGCCGAAGGTAACTTCCACCTATTTTCTCTCTCACAAGTCCCTACCTTCGTTTTACTAACCCCGGAGACTATCCTGCGCAACTATGCGGGTAGAACTGGGGTTCTTTCATGCAGTTGCTATACCGTTCTGCCTTTGGTACTATCTGCTTCTCCCTGGTTTATTCTGTTGTGCCTGCTGGTGGGTGCGGGCTACGCGGCGCTGCTTTATTCCGCCAAAGCGCCTTGGAGCCGGGCTGTAAACTACGCGCTGGCTTTCGTGCGCTTTGCGGTGGTAAGCTTTCTATGCTTTCTGCTCCTCTCGCCCTTTATCAAAACCACCACTAATACCACCGAGGCGCCTACCCTGGTGCTAGCCATTGATAACTCCCAATCGGTAGGCTTATTTACACCGGCTCCGGTGCTGCGGCAGGCTACGCAAGGACTGACCCAACTGGCCCAAACCTTGCGCGGGCGGGGCTTCCGGGTAGAAACGCGCGTGCTGGACCAAGTGCGCTCTACCCGCCCCGACTCAGTGCAGTTCCGGGCAGCATCTAGCGACTTGGATGGGCTGCTAACCAACGTGCGTGAGCAGTATGAAGGCCGCAACTTGGCGGGGGTTGTATTTGCCTCCGATGGCCTTGTGAACCAGGGCCGGGCCCCGCAGTTTGCCGACTATAACTTCCCGATTTATAGCCTGGGCCTAGGTGACACCATTGCCAAAAAGGACTTGAGCCTGCCCATTCTTACTTACAACCGCGTTGCGTTCAGCGGCAACCAGTTTCCGGTGGAAGCCGAGGTAGCCTACGATGGCTTTGCGGGTGGCACGGCCACGGTGGTGCTCCGCGAAAACGGCCGCACTCTCCAAACCAAGCGCGTAAGCCTGCCCGCTGGCCAGCGGCGCACCAAAACCACGTTTCTAGTAACGGCCCCAGCCCCCGGCAAGCGACGCTATGAGGTAGTAGTAGCACGGCAGGCGGGCGAGTTCACCCCTGTGAATAACAACAAGTTTGCGTACGTGGAGGTAGTAAAGGGCAAGCTGCGGGTGCTGCTGGCTGGCGCAGCTCCCCACCCCGACCTCAAGGCCCTGCGTGCCGCTATCCTGCAGAACGACAACTTCGACCTCACTACCTATTTACCTGGCATCAATCCGCTAAAAGCCCAAGACTACGATGTTGCCATTTTACACCAGCTGCCGGCGCAGGCCGGGCAAGGGCAGGAAGTACTAAGCCTGGTACGTACGCGTCGTTTGCCGGCCTTGTATATCCTGGGTAGCCAGTCGGATTTTGGGACCTACAACGCCATGAGCACGGGCCTCACCGTGCAGCCCCGCGGCCAACAGACCGACGATGTGACGCCCGTGCTTAACTCGGCCTTCTCCCGCTTTACCTTCGAAGCGGAAGCGCTGGCCCGGTTCGCTACCTATCCGCCCGCCCCCGTACCGTTTGGCGATGTGCGCCTGAGTGGCAGCGCCGAGGCCGCCTTGTACCAGCAGGTAGGGCGCCTCAAAACGCAGAAGCCCCTGCTGGTTTTCGGGGGTACGCCCCAGCAGCGCCAGGCTACCTTGCTCACGGATGGCAGTTGGCAGTGGCGCCTCCAGGAATCTGTGGAGCACGACGACCGGCCTGAAGCCTACGACCGGCTGATTATCCGGACGCTGCAACTGCTCACGCAGAATGCCAATAAGAAGCGCCTCGATGTGTATCCGACCCAGGACGCCTTTACTACGCAGGACGATATAACCTTCGGGGCTGAAACCTACAACGCCATTTTTGAGCGTATCTACGGTCAGCAAATCACCCTCACGCTCACCGATGAGCAGCAGAAAACCCGCACGTTCACGTACACCAACACCGAAGACGGCGCCCCTCTGCACTTGGGCACGTTGCCCGGCGGCCTGTACCGCTACGCTGCCCGTGCTACCCTGGGCGGCCAGCCTCAACAGGACCGCGGCGAAGTGCTGGTGCAAGACCAGCAGCTAGAGGCGCTCCAGTCGCGGGCCGACCACAATTTGCTTAGCCAGCTTAGCCAGCGTAGCGGCCAGCGCCTATACTACCCCGCCCAGCTTGATCAACTAGCCCAGGACATCCAAAAAGCAAACTACAAGCCCGTCATCTACGAGCAGGAAGACCTCAAAGACCTCATCAACCTAAAGTGGCTGTTCTTCCTGTTGCTGGGTCTGATGACGGTGGAATGGGCCACCCGCAAGTACTCCGGGGGGGTGTAGCACGGACTTGATAGGCCTGCTTTCGGTGCCCACGCCCGATCCGGCCAGGTTGCGTTTGGGTGCCTAACTGCCTGCGTTGCCAAGCATTCCGGTTGCGGGAAC
This sequence comes from Hymenobacter sp. AT01-02, assembly GCF_000961955.2. Lineage (NCBI taxonomy): Bacteria > Pseudomonadati > Bacteroidota > Cytophagia > Cytophagales > Hymenobacteraceae > Hymenobacter > Hymenobacter sp. AT01-02. Next base: position 31,737 of record NZ_JZIR02000037.1, on the reverse strand, counting down.
CGAGGTTCTGCCTTAGTCGGTTTGGTCTGCGCTATCTTTACTGCCTTATGAAACGCCTTTCTTTTTCTTTTCTTGCCGCTGCCGCTCTGCTGGTTGGCTGCAAAAAAACGGGTCAGCAGCTAGCTGAGCTAGCCGTGCAGGACTTCGTACGCAGCCGAGTTTCGGATGCAAAAAACTACTTCCCCGGTAAGTTTGAGGCCCGCCCCTACACCAAGCGCGACTCCTTATTGTACCTGGCTGATATGGCCCGAATTAATGGCATGCCCGCGCCGCCAGCCCCTACCGCCGCCGATTCCGTACGCATCGGCACCCTAATCTACCACAACTACCGCGACGAAATGCGCAACGGTCAGATGGTGCTCGACAGCGGGGAATTTGTGGTGCGCCCCAGCGGTGACGTTCGAATCCTGGTTGCGGAAAGCATCCGTCGTAAACGCCTACAGAAGTAAGCGTACCTTTGGGCAGCCTTGCCCGGGTAGCCGAAGAGCAGCAGCCATTCTGCTCTCCGTTCGGCGCCCTGAGAAAGGCCACTCTTCTTTCTTTTCTTTTTTCTGCGAATTCGTGGTTCGCGCCAGCTATGCGCTACATTCTCGTCAATAAGCCTTTCGAAGTACTCACCCAGTTCACCGACGAAAATGGCCGGGCTACGCTCAAGGATTTCGTATCAATTCCCAACATCTACCCAGTAGGCCGCCTCGACTACGACTCTGAGGGGCTGGTTTTGCTTACCGACGACAAGCAGCTGCAACACCGGCTGTTGGAGCCGCGGTTTAAGGTACCCAAAACGTATTGGGCGCAGGTAGAAGGTATTCCCAGTGAGGAAGCGTTGCAAAACCTACGGCGCGGCGTTGACCTAAAGACCGGCTTCACTACTCCCGCTGAGGTAGAGCTGCTACCCGAGGCGCCCCAGCTTTGGGAGCGAAGCAAACCCGTTCGGTTCCGGGCCAACATCCCGACTACGTGGGTGCAGATCCGTATTTCTCAGGGTATGAACCGGCAGGTGCGCAAGATGACGGCCGCCGTGGGCTATCCTACTCTTCGCCTGGTGCGCGTGAGCATCGCCGACTTGCGCGTGGATGCCTTGCAGCCCGGCCAGTGGCGCGAGCTAACCAAAACCGAAGTACAAGACCTGACAGAAGACATGGCGGCGCAAACCGCTGCCGCGGGTACGTATAAAGCACCCAGCAGACCATCGGAATACTGGCCGGGCGGCGTACGGCCCAACGCCGCCGCTGCCAAGCCAGGAGGCAAGCCAGCACAGGCCCGGCCAGCTAATTCGGCAAGGCGCGACAACCCAAGCAAAAAGGCCACGCGCCCTGCTGGCTCCGCCGCTCCCGGCTCGAAACCGGGTGCTTCTGCTGCCCGGGGTGCCGGCCGCAAGCCAGGCTCTAGCCGCAACGGAGGCAGTGGCCGCACGGGGGGCCGACGCTAGGCTCTTGGTCGGGTAATCGTCCTAGATTAGTCTAATTTGCTCTTTATGCCCAGGGTAATGAAACGCCTCCTCCTGTTCGCTACTATTGCATTTGTGGTGATGAACGTAGTAGCGGCATTTCACGCCTGGCGCTTCACCCATTTCACTACAGAAGCTGGCACGCATACCGACAACCCTGAGCAGCTTACCCCATTAGAGAAGATTGGGGTACTGCTCACGGGTATTAAAAATCCGAAGCCGACTAACCGCACGACTCCGGCTTTTCCCTACTCCACCCAGTATCTGATAAGCCCCAACGGCCGACTGGAAACGTGGTATAGCACCGTACCGCAACCGCGGGGAACCGTGGCCTTGTTTCACGGCTATACCAGCAGTAAAAGCAAGCTGCTACCTGAGGCAAGCTATTTTCGGAGCCTGGGCTACAACGTGCTGCTCACTGACTTTGCTGGTAATGGCGGCTCGGCAGGTAATGTCTGCACCGTAGGCCACCACGAGGCCGAAGATGTAGCTGCCGTAACGCGCTGGCTGCAGCGGCGGCCGGGCCCGGTTTTTCTCTACGCCAACTCCATGGGGGCCGTGGCTACCTTGCGGGCTGAGGCGGAGCTAGGCGTGCGGCCTACCGCCAACCTGCTGGAATGCCCCTATGGCAGCATGCTCCAAACGGCCCAGAGCCGTTTCCGCTCCATGCACGTTCCTTCGTTTCCAATGGCCAACTTATTGGTATTTTGGGGCGGCGTGGAAAACAACTTTTGGGCTTTTGACCTCTATGCCACTGCCTACGCTGCCCAGGTAACTACCCCTACCCTCCTGCTCTGGGGCACCGCCGACCCCCGGGTTACACCGCAGGAGACTAATGCCATTTACCAGGCCCTACGCGGCCCCAAGCAGCGGCAGGATTTTCCTGGCTCTGGGCATGAGCCCTACTGGTGGAAGCATAGAGAGCTGTGGCAGAAAACCCTTGCTCAGGCCCTTCAGCACCTGCCCGCCACTTCCTCTTCTTCGCCCTTGGCCTCCCACTAGGGCCTGCAAATCAGCCAGTTGCACACAATAAATCTGAAAAATGCTTGTACTGTGCAAGGCCTAATAGGCAACCTGAGCCAGCTTCTAGCCGGCCTTCCAGATTCCTTACCGGGCACAGGATGCCAATATTAAGCCCTATGGGCGTGTTATGGCCTTGTCCTGGGCACCAGTTTCTGCCCCTGTGTCAGCATATCCTACCCGTGGTTTTCCCGTAAAAGTCAGACCGTCGCGAAACTATACCACGGAATATCCCTAAATGACAATCTGTCACGAAAAAGGGCCTTTTCAGGGGCTGGTACGCGTCTTGTAAATACCCCGACGCGAGTGATTCGCACCCAGTATCTGACATCTCAACTCCTAATATACAACCATTCACATGGGCAAAATAATCGGTATTGACCTCGGCACCACCAACTCGTGCGTGGCCGTAATGGAAGGCAACGAGCCGGTGGTAATTCCGAATAGCGAAGGCCGCCGCACGACTCCCTCAATCGTGGCGTTCCTCGATAACGGTAAAGGCGAACGGAAAGTCGGTGACCCCGCCAAACGTCAGGCCATTACCAACCCCAAGAATACGCTGCAGTCGATTAAGCGCTTCATGGGCCGCGGCTTCGGCGAAGTAACCGAAGAGTCTAAGCACGTATCGTACGAGCTGGTGCGCGGTTCCAACAACACGGTAGCCGTTCAAATCGGCGACCGTCAGTACACGCCCCAGGAAATCTCGGCCATGGTACTGCAAAAAATGAAGCAGACGGCGGAAGACTACCTGGGCACTAGCGTAACGGAAGCCGTTATTACGGTACCCGCGTACTTCAATGACGCCCAGCGCCAGGCTACTAAAGAAGCTGGTGCCATTGCTGGCCTCGACGTAAAGCGCATCATCAACGAGCCGACTGCTGCTGCTCTGGCTTACGGCCTCGACAAGAAGCACAAAGACCAGAAGATTGCTGTGTACGACCTTGGTGGTGGTACTTTCGACATCTCGATTCTGGAGTTGGGTGATGGCGTATTCGAAGTACTGAGCACCAATGGTGACACCCACCTCGGTGGCGACGACTTCGACCAAGTAATTATCAACTTCCTGGCTGAAACTTTCGCCAGCGAGAACGAAGGCCTCGACCTGCGCAAAGACGCTATGGCGCTCCAGCGCTTGAAGGAAGCTGCTGAGAAGGCCAAGGTAGAGCTGTCTTCCTCTACGGAGACGGAAATCAACCTGCCCTACGTAACGGCTACCGCTTCGGGACCCAAGCACTTGGTAGTGAAGCTGAGCCGCGCGAAGTTCGAGCAGCTAGCCGACAACCTCGTACGTCGCTCAATGGAGCCCTGCAAAAAGGCCCTGCAAGACGCTGGCCTGAGCACTGCCGACATCGACGAAGTAATCCTGGTGGGTGGTTCTACCCGTATCCCCCGCATTCAGGAAGAAGTAGAGAAGTTCTTCGGCAAGAAGCCTTCTAAGGGCGTTAACCCAGACGAGGTAGTAGCCGTAGGTGCAGCCATCCAAGGTGGCGTACTGACTGGTGAAGTGAAGGACGTACTCTTGCTTGACGTAACCCCGCTGTCATTGGGTATCGAAACGATGGGCGGTGTTATGACTAAGCTGATCGAGTCGAACACCACTATTCCGACCAAGAAATCAGAAACCTTCTCAACGGCTTCGGACAACCAGCCTTCGGTAGAGATTCACGTACTGCAGGGCGAGCGTCCGTTGGCTTCGCAGAACCGCACCATTGGCCGCTTCCACCTTGACTCGATTCCGCCAGCACCCCGCGGTGTTCCGCAAATTGAAGTGACCTTCGACATCGACGCCAACGGCATTCTGCACGTGTCGGCCAAAGACAAAGGCACCGGCAAAGAGCAGAAAATCCGTATCGAAGCTTCGTCGGGCCTCACCGACGCCGACATTGAGCGGATGCGTAATGAAGCTAGCGCCAACGCCGAAGCTGACAAGCAGGAGAAAGAGCGCATTGAGAAGGTAAACCAAGCTGACTCGATGATCTTCCAGACTGAGAAGCAGCTGAAAGAGTACGGCGACAAGCTGAGCGCTGGTAACAAGACGGCTGTTGAAAACGCCCTCGCCGACCTCAAGAAGGCTCACGAGAGCAAAGACCTCGGTCAGATTGACACCGCTATGGAAGCTATTAATGCTGCATGGCAGGCTGCCTCGCAAGAGATGTATGCCCAAGGTGGCCCAGAAGGCCAGCCCGGCGCCGACGGTGGCAACCCCTTCGGTGGTGGCCAGCCCGGCGGCAACGGCCAGCAAGGCCAGCCGCACGACAACGTGACGGACGTAGACTACGAAGAAGTAGGCAAGTAATTGCCAGTTAAGTAAATCGAAAGGCCCGGGGCATCTGCTCCGGGCCTTTTTTGTTACTCATCGACTTCCGATTACGTCAAACGCCGTACCGGACAGTCAGCCCTTACGTTATGGTAGCCCACCACTTGTAGCTCTTCCTCACAACATGGCACACTTTGTTATTATTGGCGCCGGCATTGGTGGTCTTACCGCGGCGCACGCCGTACTACAGCAAGGCCACACCGTGCAGGTATACGAAGCAGCCCCGGAGTTGCGGGAAGTAGGCGCCGGCATTGTACTCGGGGCCAACGCCATGCGCGCCCTGCACCAACTCAGCCTGCACGATGCCGTTCGTCCCCATGGTACCCCCGTCACGCACCTCGACCTGCGCGACCAAGCGGGCCAGCTACTACAAGCCGCTGATACGTCGGTGTTCACTCGTAAAGTAGGGTTTGATAATTTGGGGATTCATCGGGCGGCGTTGCAGCAGGTGCTGTTCCGGGCGCTGCCGGCAGGTACCGTGCACCTGGGCTACCCTTTCGAGCAGTTTGAGGCCACTTCAACTGGCGTTATGGCGCACTTCGCCAATGGCCGGATGGCTACGGCTGATGCATTGCTGGGGGTGGATGGCCTTCGCTCCCGGGTGCGGCAGCAGCTACTACCAAGGGCTACACCGCGCTATGCTGGCTACACTTGCTGGCGAGCTGTGGTAGACGCAACCCGCTTAGCCTTGCCCGCCGGAGAGTCATGCGAGACGTGGGGCGAGCGAGGCCGGCGGTTTGGCTACGTGCCGGTGGGGGGCGGCCGAGTGTACTGGTTTGCGTGCATCAACAGTCCTCAGCCTCAGGATGCGCGCTTTCGAGGCTTTCGTACTGCCGACTTGCAGCGGGAGTTTGCCGCTTTTCACGCGCCCGTACCAGCGCTGCTAGCCCTCACCCGCGACGACCAGTTACTGTGGAACGACATTCTGGACCTAAAGCCGTTGGCTCACCTTGCCTACGGCCGCACGCTGCTGCTCGGCGACGCGGGCCATGCCACTACCCCCAACATGGGCCAAGGGGCCGGCATGGCCGTGGAGGACGCGGCCGTACTTGCGCAGTGCCTAGCCGAAACCACGGACCTACCGGCCGCTTTCCGCCGCTTTGAGCAGCGGCGCTTGCCACGCACTACCCGCATTGTGCGCACCTCTTGGCAGCTTGGCCGGGTAGGGCAGCTAGAGAATCCGCTGGTGGTTATGCTGCGCAACACAGTTATGCGCTATTTGCCGGCTGCTGTCAGCCGTAGTCAAATGGCGTGGCTCTACGAAACCGTATAAGTTAATTATTTGGCCACCGATGCTAGCTAGTGGGCTCCTGGTGTTTCAGGCAAATTTCTCCCGTGCTTAAGAGCAAGGCAAACTGTTCACGGTTGCTAGTAGGCAGAATGGCTATGATGGGCGCTTCGGTAGCAAATGAAGCCTCGGGCGTCCCGTCTTCGTCATCCTTAGAGTAGGCATAGAGCACTACCTGCTGCACACTCGCAACGGCAAGCTTGTTGGGGCCCACAAACTGGATAGCGGTGGGCGCATTGGCCGATACGTAGGCCTCCTGTTGCCCGCCGGTGCGGCCTGGCTGTAGTGGGCCACACAAGAAACTACCGTGTTCCGTGCCAAACGCCAGTGTCATCTCTTCTGCGTAAGCTGACACTGCCATTTGCCCAATGGTAGCGCTTGTGCCAGCAATTCGAGGCTCGCCGGTTTCCTGCAACTCCAAGCGTACCTCCCCCGCAAATGTGTAGTACGTGCCATTGCGGTACACCATCGTGAAGGCCGTTCCCCCTGGAGTTTCCCACGCATACGCCGGCATATCGCCCGCTGGGAAGTAGTCTACTTTGTTTAGCAACGCCCCCGTGCCACTGTACCGGCGGAGCATCATGGTGCCGCCACTAATAGTAAGTGTAGCAATTTCCCGCTCGGGCAGCAGAGCAATTGCAAGTGGCCCTTTTGGCAGCCATACCGGCGATTCAATGGTCAGTGCTTCGCTGAAATATTTATTCTTGGGCAGCAGCTTGGTTTCGAAGAGCATGCTAGGATAGTCGCGCAACAGAATACGCGTGCCGTGCTGCGCATCGGCAAGGAGCTGAATGTGAGAATCAGCCGCTAGCTCGTTGGGCCAGGAGTAGTACTCAAAGTTGCCGTACCAGTTGCCCCGCACCAAATGCAAGCGGTTTTCCCGCGTGCCAATTGCCACAAACTGATTGCGGTGGGCCACGGCCTGCAGCCACTGTATCTCAGGGTCAAGTTGCCAGGACGTTGCCGCGGGGCTAGTTTCAGGCCGCGTAGTGGGCCGAGCTGCCATCCGAGCCCGCTCACCTGTAACGTAACGGCTAAGATCGGCACCCAGCAACTGATCTTGGGGCAGAAACTGCTTGAGCAGGTGCACGTTGCCTAGCTGTCCGGCGCTGGCCTCACCACTGATAATTTCGTAGGCTATTTCTCGGGAGACATCCTGCAACCCTCTCTCCTGCTTCCCCTGCACGGCTACGAGCACCTGTAGTAAAGCCGGCCGCTTCTGCGGCGGGGTGTGGTCCTGATACACTTGCTGCACGGCAGGAGCCAACGCCGCTTCTGGTTGGTTGGCTACTACTTCGAAATAGCGCAATAGGCAGGCTTCCGCTTGCTTAGCTCCATTCCAGCCTTGCAAAAGCACTTCCTGAGCCCGCGCAGGATCAGCCAGCTTCTGTTCCAGCACGCGAGCAGTTTCTAGGTAGTCACCGTTGTCTCGGAAGATAGTTGCGGCCTGTTCATACCGTTGGGCGGCGCGGGCAGGCTGCCGGAGCTGTTGGTATAAGTCGCCAGCTTTTTCGGGCCTGCGTAGTTGCTCATACACTTCCACGGCTTCCAGCAGCAAGTTTCCGCGCTCCAGGCACTCGGCGGCGGCGGGCAAGTCCTTGAGGTGGTCTTTATACAGAATGGCGGCCTCCCGGTAGTAGACACCTTGCTCCAGCACGCGCGCCGCGCTGTGATAGTCGCCCAGCAGATGCGCATAAATGTAGGCCGCTTTCTTGTAGTTGCCCGCTTCGGCTTCCTGGGTAGCAGCCCGCTGGTAGTTTGCCCGCAGTTGGTACTCGTGCAGCCCCAAGTTCCAGCCATCCACCCGGCTTCCACCACCTAGCCGCGTAGGGTCGAAGTTGGTACCATGCCGCTGCAGAGCAGTAGAAGGGGACGCCACGCCACGGTTGAGGTAAGGACCATCAAGTGGAATAGCATACTTGAGAGCTTCCTCCATGTTCTCGTCGAACAGCTGTAGCAGGCGCTGAATTTCGTCGTTGCGCTTCTGATCTAGCCCACTTAGGTTGCTAGCCAGCCAGTTCTCGAACCGATCTAGCAGCCCTGGCCCGGCGGAAGCAGTGTCCCCCGGCCCTCCCCCGGCGCTTGGTAGCAGGCTGCCCAGCCCAGTCAGCGCCTGCCCTACTCCCTTGACGCCTGCTAAGCTAGCCTCCAAGGCGCGGCGCTTCACTTCATCCAGCGTTTTTTGCAGGGGGGTGCGCTCCTCCGGGGTATTCTGTGGTAAGCTGGTCAGGGGTTCAGTTCCAACATCTTCGCGGAAGGAGCCCACTACTTCCGTTGCGGTGGGCTGCTGCACTTGTAGCTGTTGCAGGGGCGGACGCGCGGGCAAGCCGGGGTGTGCCCACGTCCAGTCAGCGTCTAGGCTCGTACCACAGTCAAGCAGGTCTGCGAGGTGCAGCTCATCCGTGGCTTCGAACCCTACTACGCCTATGGTTGGATGAAAGAGCTGCCGCTCCCAAAGTAAAAGTTGAGCTAGCTCGGCGGGGGTAGTTTCGGGCCAGAGGGCAGCCTGCACGGGCACGTAGAGGCGCCCTGCTACCACGCCGTACGGCTCTAACAGATCGGCGGCGGCGAGGGCCGTGCTAGTACTATTGCGCAAGGCAACAAACAACCCCGCTGCCTTCACGCTACGGATAGATTCTGGCACGAGGAAGCAGACCAATTCCGCAAGCGGCACGTTCCAGCGGCTTATTTCGCGCAGCCATTCGGCCGGTGCGGTGCCCCGCAAAAAAGCGGCGCACGGCGCATGGCTCGCAGTAGCTTGGTAATGAAGGGTCAGCTGCATAACGATAAACGAATTTAGGCTAGCCGGTCGATAAAGCGTTGAAGATAGATATCATAGAACTCTACCGCCGGAATACTGGGCTGGTGGCCGGAGCCCGTAAAATAGGTGGAGCCCGCTACTACTCCATTGGAGGCCCAGGCAGCCGTCGGCTTGCCAATCACCAGCACAACAGTCAATTCTGGCAGGTTGCGTCGGAGCTACGCAGGTGCAGGAGGCCGCGGGGGTCAATGACTGCCACGCTTCCGTCGGCCCAGGTAAGGCGCCGGAACACCACGTTCGGGTTCTCCACAAGGGTTAGCGGCTCAGGCTCAAAAGTAGCCAGGCGCCGGGCGGTACCGTCCTGCTTTCTGGGCTGTAGCTCCAGTTGGGTGTCCTGTTCCGTCAGTTGCAGCACGTAGCCCTCCACAGTTAGCTTACCGTCTACGTTCACGCCCATCTGATTTACGCGCTGCAATACCGTGTAGCCGTTATTGATGTGGCGCTTCATAACTTGGTGCAGCAGGTACACCGGACGCTTCTTGTTGCTCAGGTGCTGGCCTGGGTCAAAGGGCACAATCTGCTGGCGCCGACAGTCAACGGCCAGTGATGAGCCTTCCAGCAGGACAATGGAAAAGACCCCGGCGTGGTAGGTGATTTCGGGCGGCGTAGGATTACTGCCCCAGGCTAGTTCTTTGCTTGCCAAGTCGCGGCTCCTAACCAGGTTTTGCTCGGGCGTAATCGTGTAGAGCTTCAGCCGTTTCGCGTACGGGTTACAGATTAGCAGGTAGACTATCGCGTCGCCCTCAAAGCCAAAGTGAGAGGTTCCCAACTCAATAACCGGTAGCAGCTCACGGGCTCCCCGTTCCTTTTGGGGCCAATAGAGCAAGCGTTGCGTCGTGCTGACGCCTATTGCCCCCAAATGGGTGTCATAGAAAACTGTTGTCTTCGCAGACCGAATACCGGTAGTGGGCAGGTATAAGGGGCATGGGTCAGCATTCAGGAAATGAGGCAGTTCCGCTACTTCTTCGTCTGCCAAGCGCCAACGGGGCTTCGGGAGAGGGGCAAACAACAGCGCATCAAGGTCGAAGCGGGTAGTACTTAGCTGGGTACGGTGGCCGCGGGCATACTCATAAAACTGTAGCTCACCGGTGCGGTCCACCGTCAGCAGAAACCGCACGCCCGGAGTATGTGCCAGTATACGCGTGAAAGCTGGCTGGTGCAGTAACTGGGCTTCCGTGATAAGCAGGCACTCGGGTAGCTGAGCAGCCCTTGCCTCTTGATCTAGAAACACTTGCAAGGCCTCACCGCAGTGCAAGGCGGGGTCCAAGATACCCAATGCCTCTACTATACCAGCCTTGGTAGTAATGTCGATGGCTTGTGCACGGCTTCCTCCCAAGGCATACGCCTCTAGCGGACCCGTATGGGTACGGGGGGCGCGGGCGTTTTGGGCCCACGCCAAGGCGGCCGACAAAGCAAACACGCGAGGCACGCCCCACAAACGCAGGGTAGTATCGAGCAGGATAGTGCGCGGACGGGGTTGGGGCTGGGGTGGCTCCTCTCGCCGCAGGTACAACGCCTCGTTGTTGACCAAGCGGGCTAGCAGCGAAAGATCGTCGTGGGCCAACTCACTCAGCAATAGCCGGTCGAAACTGCCCCGATTGGCTACGTCGGATACGCCGCCAATGGGCTGGTCGCTGGCACCTTGGGTGTGCAGGGGAATGTGCAAAGCAGCCACAACGCGCTGCGCAAGCCGGGCTAACCCTACCGTGCGGGCATCTTCAGCCAACTGGTCAAGCAGGGGCACGGCTCGTTCTGCCACTTCCGGCGCGGGCAGCGGAATTGGCAACTCAGCCAGGCCTGTGCGAATGTGCAACTCCAAGCTAGCGGCCGCGGGGAAACGCTTGGAAGCCCGGATTAATAAGGCAATATCTACTTCCAGGCGCTGCAACGTAGCTGCGGGGCCAGCAGTGGCCAGTACCGCATCTAGGCGCCCACTGGTCCATTCCTCCACCGTGTCGCGAGCCCAATCGGCAGAAACGGGTCGGTACTCGGAGCTGAAGATGGTATGGAGCAGATGTAGTTTAGCTGTTCCCTGCCGCAACTCGCGGGGCAGGGCGGCTACGCTATCCAGGAAAGTAGCAGCTTGCTCAAGCAGATAAGCCACTTCCTCTTCCTGACCTTTACCAGCCGTGCACAAGCGGTACGCTATTTCCTCAAGTATCTGCTGTCCATTTGCTTCTGCCAGCTGCCTTGGCACGCGGCTAGTAGGAGCAGCAAGGTGCTGAGGGTAGGCAAGCCTGATGGCGCTAGCTCGGTGAGAAGCTGAGCTAGCTCTTGCCGGTAGCAGATGGTGGCGCCATTTTTCCATTCTACCACGGCTTCCTGCTCGGCCCACCGCCAGAAGTATTCTTGCGAGGCATGAAAGTACGCTACGGCTCGTTTGGTAGCATCGGTGGGGGCTGATGGCTTATTCATCCTGCTTGGCTTCCTACTTGAGTGAGACGAATGGCGCTGCGCGTGGCGGGCTGTAAGCTGCTCCAAGGCACGCGCTGCCACGTACCGGCAGCATCAAACAGCACCAGGGCCTCGCGCGCGGGATTGAGTTTGGCAGCTACCAACTCAGCCAACAAGGGTGAGGCAAAGTCTAGTCCGGCGGGTAGTAAAATATCGTGGCGTACCCACAGTTCCTGACCTGGCACAGTAGGCAAGGGCGTACCCAGCACCAGTACCTGCTGACGTGCCGATACGGCAAACCGGAGCTGCTCTAAGCGCACTTGCTGTGCCCCTTCGGCATACGCCTTCCAGGCAGACAGGGTGGTTAGCACGGCGGCGCCTGGCTCGACTTGTCCAGTTGGCACTAGCTGCACTTGGTAGTGCGGAGGATGCTGGGCAGGCAATGCTGCCGTGGGCAGCTCCAGCGGCACAAACTCCCGGATGGGCTGCCAAGCCAGTTCTGGTAGGCGCCCCGTAGGGGTCAGGCCGCCCGCGGGAAACAAATTGCCTTCGGTATCCAGCTCGTAGCTAGCTACAACTGCCAAAGCCCGGATGGCAGTTGCCAGCGGCACAGGCGGCGCGGGCACTCCCCGCAGCCACATGTGCCCCGCCTGCACGGCCACGCGCAAGCCGGGCAAGCTACGCACGGCTGCCAGCGCCACGGGGGCAGTGGTAGTCAGAACCAAAATGCGCTCTGTTATCATGCCTGCAATACTTTCTGCCATAGGGCATCCAGCGGAGCCTGCACATAGGCGCGCTGCACGTCATTCGTAAGCCACTGGCAGCGCCCGTTGAGGTGGCGAAGCTGGTCTTTGATGACGGTTCGCTCGGCGGGAGAGGTAGTTGGCTCGTCCCATTGGGCCGTTAGGGCGGCTACTTCCTGGAAAATAGTATCAGCATTGGGAGCCTCAGTGCCGGTGGCTCGGGGATGCTGGGCGGGTGCTTCATCGGCCCGCACTACGGCGTCAACAATACCGGCTAGTACCTCCCGCTGCTCGTCGGTGTCCCAGATGTAGCGCAGCACCCACATGTCCGAAGGAATGGCCTCCGTGCGCTGGCACAGCAGGCACTGGCGGCCAGCAGGCGCTGTAACTTCACTGCTCGCCGATCTGATACTGGCAAACCAGCCAAGCGCAACTGGCTTATCAGGTCGGCGTAGGCTGGGCGCACGGCGCGGAGGTCAACGGTGGGGATGGCCGCTTGCAGGTGCAGAATTTCCTCGGCTGAGATTTCCGGGGCGTCAGCGGCGGCCTGGGCTTCCAGGTTCCAGCCAGCTCCAGTACTTCAGCAAGCGCCGTGGGTGCCACGTAGTCGCAGTGCACGCGTACCAGAAAACGGTCGAATAGCGCTTGCAGGGCGTCATCTTCGGGGAGGTGGTTGCTGGCGCCTACCATCAGCAAGGCCGGCAAGGGCCGGGTCTCCCGTCCCCGCCGAAACACCCGCTCGTTCAGCACCATGAGCAGACTATTGAGAATAGCGCTGTTGGCGTTCAAGAGTTCATCCAAAAACACCAGGTTGGCTTCAGGAAGCATGCCTTCCGTATTGGTTACCAAGTCGCCCTCACGCAAACGGCGGATATCGAAGGGACCAAACAGCTCGTTGGGCTCGGTGAAACGCGTGAGCAGGTACTCAAAGGTTTTGCCTTGCAGACGTTGCGCCAGTGCCCGCACCAGGGCGCTTTTAGCAGTGCCGGGAGGCCCCAGCAGAAACAGGTTTTCGCGCCCTACCAGGCAAATACACATCAAATCAATGATGTCGTCTTTGCCCACGAAGGTATTCTTGAGGTGGCGCGCCACCTGGTTTAGCTTATCAATGAGGAGAGCGTGTGCTGGCGCTATGCTAGCCATAGAAACAGAAAATACGAGGTAGTAAACAAGAAGGCAGAGTACGAAGCAGGCACCCTAGAGCAGTGAGGTGGCCCAATCAGGCCATAAGGTAGAGGCGTAATTTCCGAGGGCCGCGCGCACCAACTCAGCTACGGCGGGCTCCTGGGCCCGAGCCAGGTCGCGGGCCGCAATAATGCGGTCGGCATAGGCGGTGCGCAAACTGGGGTGCTCCAGGATGGCTGCCGGAGTAGGCTCGGGCGTAGCTGTGCCCACAAAAGAAAAGGGCCACTGCTGCGCCGTGGCTTGTAGGCGGGCCACTAGGGCATCGGCCGGAGCTAGGCCTTGTGCTAAGTGCAGAAGGATAGGCAGGTACCGGAAAGTGAGGTCCACGGAGTAGACGGCTTCGGGGGTTGGTGAGCCCGAAAAATCCTGCAACCACACCTGCACCGCCGTGTCATCCAGCTCCCGCACCAATACCAGTTGCACCACCCGGTACACGTAGCGCGCTGCCCACAAGGCCGCATCGGGGTCAAAGTTGGGCGCTTGGTAGGGCTGGTGCACGGCATCTTCGGCGTGGAACTGCCGGAGTTGGTGCAGCACGGCGTCTTGGTCTTCGGCAGCAAGGGCCATGGGTTCTCCCATCACCGTCACTTGCCCGCTTTCTAGCAACTCTTTCACAAACCCAGCCAGCGTCATCCGATAGTATCTCCTAGTGAATAGCATATGGCACCGAGAGTGATGCCTGGTAAAAAGGCTGGCGCCCTGAAATTATACTACTTGCAAGTACCGCATAACCCATCATTTTCCAGCCGACACTCGCAAGAATTCTTCAACGGATCAGCACCGCCAAGTAGTGCTTTGCTTACTAGATGAGCACAAAAAAACGGAGCCTACCCACAAGTGAATAAGCTCCGCCTCGTGCGCCACCAGGTAAGGCGACGGTTAAGTAGTTAGTTCTTTCGCGGGCGTTGGGTTCTGAGATTCCTCCTCCTCTTCTTCATCCTCTTCCTCGAACCCCTCCTGAATTTTTTCAATGGCTTCCTCGTGGTCGTCAGCGTCGGCCTGCTCGGCGTTTTCCTCCTGGATTTCTTTGTCCTCGGGCTCGTAGCTGAGCTTGATGTAGATGGGAAAATGGTCGGAGCCTACGTAGGGCAGACGCTCCATATCATCTACCTTGAAGTGAGCTGACACGAACACGTGGTCAAGGGGCCAGCGCAGCAGGCGGTAGTCGGCGTGGAAAGTAGGGAGCAAGCCCCGGCCCACGCGCGGGTCCATCAGGCCGCTGATGCGGCGAAATAACTCGGAAGTATGCGACCAGGCTACGTCGTTCATATCGCCGAACACGATGGTAGGTTCCTCGTTCCGGTCGATTTCTTTGCCTACCAGCAGTAGCTCCGCGTCGCGCTTGGTGCTGGTCTTCGACTCGGCCGGTGCGGGCGGCTTGGGGTGCAGACCGTAGAGCCGGATGCGGGTTTTGCCATCGGGCAATTCTACCTGGGTATGCACCGAGGGCACATCATCATCCAGCAAGTACTTGATCTGACACCCGTGCAGGGGTAGGCGTGAGAAGAACAGCAGGCCGTATGTGTTGTCGAGGGGCTCGTGGCAAGTATAGGGGTGGGTTTCGGTGAGAGGCTTGAGCTGTTCTAACCACCAGTTGTCCGTTTCCACAGCCATGATGATATCAGCATCCGCCTTTTGCAGCACCTCCAATGCCTTTTTGCCCTGCTTGTTGTACTGCAACACGTTCATGACCGTGAGGCTTAGGTGCTGCTGGCTATCAAACCGGGTACTATCGCCTACCTGCTTGGCCAGCAAAGTGGTATAGGGCACAATGCGGTACGACTGGTAGATAATGGCTACTACCAAGAGTGCTAGCAGGGCGGGCCCCCAATAGGTACCGTCGGTGGGCTGGTGCCAGGAAAGCAGAACGCCGGCCAGCAGGGTCAGGAGCAGGGCCCCAACAATTTGCAGGCGGGGAAAATCAAAGACTCTAATCCACCAAGCCGTTTGGCGCAGCAGGGGAAGCGCAGTGGCAACCAGGGCTACTACCGCCAGCAATAGGGTGAAGCCATGCGCAAGCAAAATCCAGATGGAAACGTCGAGGTCGGGCACTTGCGAGGGAGCTAAGGGTGGGTACAGAAGAAAGCAACAAGCGAGGTGAACGTTGTGCGGGAAGATGAAGCCGGGTCATTGGCTAGGCGAAAGTACGCCCCTCATCTCCACTGCACTTTTCATGCCGTCACCTAATCGTCGCTAAACCCACCCTTGCGCAGCTCCTCAATGGTGCGCATTACCTTGTCTTTAAGCGAAGTACGGTATTTTTCCAACACGTCGGCCAAGCGGGCGTTGGTGAGCGCCAGCATTTGGGTGGCTAGCACGGCGGCGTTGGCGGCTCCGTCGAGGGCTACGGTCGCCACGGGTACTCCGGCCGGCATTTGCAGCATGGACAGAATGGAATCGAGTCCGTGAATGGAGGTAACGGAGTTGATGGGTACGCCAATAACCGGCAGCGTAGTGAACGAGGCCACCATGCCCGGCAGGTGGGCCGCTCCTCCCCCACCGGCAATGATAACGCGCAGGCCGCGCTTGCGGGCGGTTTCGGCGTACTCCACTAGGCGGTGCGGAGTACGGTGGGCCGACACCAGGGTGATTTCGTAGGTGACGCCAAACTGCCGGAGCAGCTCGGCCGCCGCCGACATGGTTTTGAGGTCTGACTGGGAGCCCATGATGATGCCCACGAGGGGCGTATCGTTGGGAGCTGGTGTGTCGGCCGCCGAAGAGGCGGGAAGGGTAGTGCTCATGGGACGATGTAGAGAAACAGGACAGGGCAGGGCGGGATAGGCTTCTACGCGCCCCCGGAAAGGGAGTTTCCTCCTCAAACATAGCATTTTCCCTGTTTGCTGATTCTCAAAGGCTCGTACCTTTACTCATCCATACTGTGCTCCCCTATTTATGGAAATCCTGCTTGCCACTTTCACTACCTTGTTCTCGGTAGTAAACCCCTTCGGGGCTATGCCGGTGTTTCTGACCCTGACTGAGGAGGATACGCCTGCCGAACGAGCGAATATTGGCCTCAAGGCCTGCTTGTACATGGTAGCGGTCCTGACGGTATCCTTCTTTGCGGGCCAGTACGTGTTGAACTTCTTTGGTATCAACATCCATCATCTGCGCATTGCGGGCGGCATCCTGCTCATGCGTTCTGCTTTCGACCTGCTCACGCCCGGTGGCAACCGCGCCAAAGTATCGGATGCGACCCTGGAAGAAAGTATGCACAAAAATGACATCAGCTTCACGCCCCTGGCTATGCCCATGCTCTCAGGACCGGGCTCCATGGCCGTATGCATTGGCCTGTTTACAAAAAAGCTGAGCGTGCCGGATATGGGGCTAATTGTGCTAGGCTTCTGCTTGGTAGCTCTGGCTGCGTACATCATCCTGATGTCGTCGCTCCGGCTCACGCGGTTTCTGGGGCGGCCCGGCATGGCCGCGCTGGCCCGCATCATGGGCTTCCTGACGCTGGCCATCGGGGTGAATTTCTTGGCTACGGCCATTGTAGCACTGTTTCCGGGCCTGAGCCGGTAAACTGCAGAGCCAGATGAAAAAGGCAGCCTTGTTACTGGTCATACTGCTTTATCATGGGTTATATAGCTGCAATAGCCCAGCTCTACCGTACCGAGAAACTCCCGCACAGTCTTTTCCGGTTTATTTCTACGTGGAGAATGGTAGTAGGACCCAACCAGCCACGGATCTGCTAATCAAGTGGGATACAACAGTAGTAGCTCAAGACACCTTTCGCTATTCTGGTATTGCCGACCAATATGATGGTTATTCTGTATTAGCAAAGTCAGGCGAGCACCGAATCAAGGTTGTTAATAGCCTGAATCATCTAGTCAGGGACACCACTATAACAGTGGATACTCTCACCCATGTGTTTATCAGCTTTTGGTATACACAGTTAGATTCAGCGACGCTTAATCGTGTTCATGAACAGCATCCGCCCGAAGGCGAGGAAGCCGTGATTAAAGCTCTATCCGAACCCAAGCGGCTTGTTATTTACCTTATGAAGGGCCCAATATCTATTCCGTAGCCTAATTGCTTATGTTGTGGTAGCGCGGGCGACCTATCTTTGTACTTCCTATGCTGAAGAACGACCTCCTCCTCCGTGCCGCCCGTGGCGAAGAAACTGAGCGCACCCCCGTATGGCTCATGCGCCAAGCCGGCCGCATCCTGCCCGAATATCGTGCCCTGCGGGGCCGTCTCAGCGGCTTCAAAGAACTAGTAGAAACTCCCGAGCTGGCCGCCGAAGTCACCATCCAGCCCGTGGATGCGCTCGACGTAGACGCCGCCATTATCTTTTCCGACATTCTGGTGGTGCCAGAAGCCATGGGCCTCACCTACGAGATGGTGGAAGCCCGCGGCCCGTTGTTTCCTGAAACCATCAAAACGGCCCACGATGTGGAGCGCATGCGCGTGGCCGACCCGGAGGAGCATTTGGGCTACGTGCTGGAGGCCATTCGCGTCACTAAGCAGGCCCTCAATGGCCGCGTGCCACTGATTGGCTTTGCGGGCGCCCCCTGGACCATCTTGGCCTACATGGTAGAAGGCCACGGCTCCAAAACCTTCAGCAAGGCCCGCCGCCTGCTCTACGCCGAGCCGGCACTGGCCCACCAGCTGCTGCGCAAAATCACGGATACGACCATTGCCTACCTACGCGCGCAAGTGGAAGCCGGCGCCAACATTGTGCAGGTATTCGACTCCTGGGCGGGCATTCTACCACCCGCCCACTACCAGGAATTTAGCACCCGCTACATTGCCGAAATTTGCCAGGCCATTCCGGAAGTACCCGTAACGGTATTTGCGAAGGGTGCCTTCTGGGCCGTAGAGGAATTTGCCCAGCTTCCTTGCCGCACCATCGGCCTCGACTGGAACCAAGATGCCCGCACCGTGCGCCCTCTCGTTGGCAACAAAACGCTACAGGGCAACCTCGACCCTTGCGCCCTCTACGGCACGCCCGAGCAAGTGCGCACCGCAACCAAACAAATGCTTGACCAATTTGGGCCGCACCGCCACATTGCCAACTTAGGCCACGGCGTGTACCCCGACACCAATCCGGATAACGTGAAGGTGTTTATTGAAACGGTAAAGGAGTACAGCGCCCGCCAGCGGTAGTAGCAGCATACGCACCCACAAAGCAGCGGGGCCGCGCCTAGTAAATTATTTACTAGCGCGGCCCCGCTGGTGTTTTGTTGCCTTACTTACCTTACCTAGCTAGAGTACCCGCTTCTCTTGAGCTTCGGCTAGGAGCAAGGTTTTTTCGATGGGCACTACCCCTACTTGCTCGCATACTAAGCCCCCACCCAGGTTAGCCAACGCGGCCGTTGTGGGAGCTGGCAAGCCCAGCGCCACGCACAGAGCCGCAATACTGATGACCGTATCGCCGGCGCCCGATACATCGGAGATGCTGCGCAGGTGGGCCGGAATGTAGGTAGGCTTCCTTTCGCTGTTCTCCACGAAAACGCCGCGTTCCGAAAGCGTCACGAGCACAATTTCGGGGGTGAGTACCTCCCGCAGCCGCGCTACCGCCGCTTCAAACTGGGGCCGGTCGGCGTCATTATCGCCAAACTCCAGCTTCAGTCCTTCGCGTAGCTCCTTCAAATTGGGTTTGAAAAGCGTACAGTTCCGATACGCCAGGAAGTTCTTTTTCTTGGGGTCAACGACGGTTGGAATGCCCTGCTGGCGGGCTAGCTGAACGAAGTGCTGAATGCTGGTTTCATTGAGGACGCCTTTATCATAATCCTCAAAAATCACTACGTCGGCGCGAGACAGAAGCTGTTCAAACCGGGCCGTGAGGCCCGCATTTTCCTCGCCGTTGAGGTCTGTTTCCACCTCCGAATCGATGCGTAGGAGTTGCTGACCATGGGCGAGAATGCGCTGCTTCACGGTGGTAGGCCGGTAGCCGGAGCGCACAATGCCCTCGGCCGATAAGCCGGTGGCATGCAGTAGTTCCACTAGCTGGTCGCCGCCCTGGTCCTCTCCTATCACGGCGCACAGCAATGGGGTAGCTCCCAGAGCCTGTACGTTCAGAGCTACGTTGGCGGCCCCACCCAGGCGCTGCTCGGTGCGGCTTACATTTACTACCGGCACCGGCGCTTCGGGTGAGAGGCGGGTGGCCTTGCCCCACACGTAGGCATCCATCATCACATCGCCCACAATCAGGACGGTGAGGCGGTCGAAGGCAGCAAAAAGTTCGGGCAGAGAAGCGGGCGGTACGGCGGCAACGGGCATTACGGCGAAATCAGGGGGTATGAGCCGCAAAGGTAGGTAGTATGCCAATAGTGCAACGCTCCGGCCGCAGACACAAGCCTTGGCCCCAACAGCTCTGCCCGACGCGGGGCGGCTGAGCCGGGGCTTTTGCTACGTGTTCTGCGCCGGAGCGCTGTTACTACGTCTGGGTGGGCGTGCTTGCCCACGCGTTTAAACCAGTTTCAGGAGGCTGGCTTTAATGCGAATAAACGCCTCCCGCAGCTTTTCGTCGGCGGCGGCGGTGCTGAAACGAATGCAGTTGGGTGCTCCGAAGGCCCCACCGTCTACTGCCGCTACATGGGCATCATTGAGAATGAACAACGCCAGCTCGGCGGCCGATGTAATGGTGCTGCCATCGGGGGTCTGCTTGCCGAAGTACCCCGTAACATCGGGAAAAATGTAGAAGGCGCCGCTAGGCGTGGGCGTGCGGAAGCCGGGCACGTCTTGCACCAGTTCCAGCACTAGGTCGCGACGGCGACGGTAGGCGGCTACCATTTCGTCGGCGGAGGTGCGCCCGCCTTGCAGGGCGGCCAAGGCACCGCGCTGGGCTACGGAGCAGGTGCCAGAGGTAATCTGGCTTTGCATCTTTTCACAAGCTGAAGCAATTTCTTTGCGAGCCGCCAGGTAGCCCACGCGCCAGCCCGTCATGGCATAGCCCTTCGAGAAGCCATTGACCGTGATTACGCGGTCTTTGATGTCGGAGAACTGCGCAATGCTCACGTGCTCGCCCACGAAGTTGATGTACTCATAGATTTCGTCGGCTAGCACATGCACCTGCGGATGGCGGGCCACTACCTCCGCAATGTCGGCCAGCTCTTCACGCGAGAACACCGAGCCCGTAGGATTACAGGGCGAAGAATACATGATGAGCTTGGTGCGGGGCGTAATGGCAGCTTCTAGTTCGGCGGCCGTCACTTTAAAGTCGTTTTCCAGAGAGCCCATCAACGGTACGGGCGTACCTTCGGCTAGCTTCACCATCTCCTCGTAGCTCACCCAGTAGGGCGCAAACACGATAACCTCGTCGCCGGGGTTGACCATGCTCATCACCACGTTGGCCAACGACTGCTTGGCCCCGGTGCTCACCACAATATTTTCGGGCTTGTAGTCTAGCTGGTTGTCGCGCTGCAGCTTGTCGCAGATGGCTTGGCGCAGGTCGAGGTAGCCGGGTACGGGCGTGTAGAACGTGAAACCTTCGTCAAGCGCCTTCTTGGCGGCGTCTTTGATATACTGCGGGGTCTGGAAGTCGGGTTCGCCAAAGCTTAGGTTGATAACATCTAAGCCTTGGGCGGCCAGCTCGCGGGCTTTTTTGGCCATGGCAATTGTCTGCGACTCCTGCATGGCATTGATACGATCGGACAGAACAGACGGCGCGAGGGTAGAAACTGCGGACATGAACGGTAGAGGTGATGGAAAGCGTAAAAGTACAGAAGGCACCAAACTCGGCCAGCCCACTGGGGCAGACCGAAGTGGTAAGGAACGCAAAAGATTCGGCACCGCCCAATCTAACATCCTACGCTTTTACGTTCTCTAACGCCCAGCTACGCCCACGTATCATCCCGAGGGTCAGCGCCTAGCCGTCTGTGCGGCCCAGGCACCGGAAGCAGCGGAGCAGCAGCCGCAGGTCCATGCTTGGCTCGTAGTCTTTCGCATAAAGTAGCTCCAGGCGCCGCCGAGTGGCATCAGTAAGCGGGGCGGCTGAGCGCGCCGCATCGGCCGGCGACAGGATGGCCTGTGCCACCCGCCGAGGGGCGGCAGCGTAGCGCAAGCCCACCCAGGTGCGCGAGCCACCTAGTACCCGCAGGCAGTTGCGAAGAAACTCTCCTTTGTGAGTCTGCAACCACACGAGTACCGGCGAAGCCAGCAGTAGGAACAGACTGGTCAGGATGTCGAGCACGCGCTTGTTGCGGACCTGCTGGGGCCGAAACAGATTGAGCGTAATATCCAGCGTGTAGTAGTCGCCGGGCGAGTTTTTGCCGGAGCTACCAATGATGTACTCACTGTCTTGGGGTAGGATTTTGTACGCTACCGGCGGGTGCTGGGGCAACGATACCATTAGGCCAATAATTTGGCTGGCGGGAAGGTCGCGCCCGCAAAAAATCAACTCATCCAGCTGGTAGATGCGGATAATATCATCGAGCTGGCGTACCTCACCCAGCACATCATCGGCGGGCGGCGCAGCACTCCCGTTTGGTTCGATGTAGCCAATGATGCGGGCCGGTACGGCGGCGTGTTCCAGCAAATGACGCACCCGCTGGCTTTCCTGCTGGGAGCCAACGATGCCCACGTTTTTCTGGTGCCGATCTGCCAGGCGAAAAGTGCGGTGCCTGATAAGGTTAGCCAGTTCGCGCCGGAGCAGCAAAGCCGCTACCGCCCACACTGCTCCCAGCACAATGAGGGCCTTGGAAAAGCGCCACGGGTCCAGGAAGTTGCTGACGGCCGATATTAGCACCGTGCCCACAAAGATGCCCCGCACAATACGGCTGGTGCGGATGGGCTTGTCGTAGGCCCCACTGAAAAAGCACGAAATCAACCATACTGCCACGTATACCGGCACGGCCACTTCCATGTACTTATCGGGGTAGGGCGCGCGTACGTACCGATGGTTCTGCTCCCAATACGTTTTGAGAAAATACATACCTCCGTACACCAGCGCACCATCAAGTAGGGCGGGTGCCACCTGCACCAGTAGGCGCTCTATTACCGCCGCGCCGGCTCGCAGCCAAATAGCGAGGTTAATCAGAATGCGGAAAGTGCCCGCTCGCCCGGGGGCAAAGTGCTTCTGAGCGAAGATGACCATGGCCCGGTAGAACACGAAAACGTAGTTTACGCTCGTGCGCTTGGTGCTTTCTCCTTTGTAGTGGATAATGCGCGTACCCGGGTAATAGTAGTTTTTCCAGCCGGCCTGCGTAAGTCGATACGACAGGTCAATGTCCTCGCCGTACATAAAGTAGTCCTCATCCAGCAGGCCTACTTGGTCGAGGGCTTCCCGACGCATCAGCATAAAAGCGCCGCTTAGCACCTCTATCTGGTGGGTTTGCTCCTTATTGAGGTAGCCTAAGTGGTAGCGCCCAAAGCGCCGCGACGTTGGAAACAGCTGGGCTAGGCCAAATATCTTGTAAAACGCCACCCAGGGCGTAGGCAGGCCCCGCTTGCTTTCCGGCAGGAACTGGCCCTGCCCATCAAGCATCTTCACGCCCAGCCCTCCCGCGTCGGGGTGGGCTTCCATAAACTCGCAGCACAGCCGGAAGGTATCTTCCTCTACCACCGTGTCGGGGTTGAGTAGAAGCACGTACTTGCCCCGCGCCCGGCGCAGCGCTTGGTTATTGGCGCGAGAAAAGCCAGGGTTGTTTTTATTTTCGATAAGATGAACCTCCGGAAACCGGCTGTGCACCATTACCACCGAGCCGTCCACCGAGTTGTTGTCAACCACGAACACCTCCACGGGCTGCCCTAGCTTTTCTACTGCTCGCTGCACCGAAAGTAGCGCCTGCTCTAGAAAGTAGCAGACGTTGTAATTGACGATGACGACCGAGAGCGTAATGGAGGACGGCACAGGTACAGGCGGGGAAGGGCCACGAAAGGTAACAACGATTGACCGAACGAAGAATCACACAACCGGACGGGTTACTACCTCAGCAGTACAATCGCCTTGCATTCTCTTAGAAACAGTGCATACGATATAAAAAAGCCCCTCAGATTCCGTCCGAGAGGCTTTTTTAAGAAAATGTTAAGTTCCTGGCGGGCGCCGCAAACGCCTACCGAGCCTGACGTTGGCGCTCCACAATGCTGCGGCCCAGCGTAATTTCGTCGGCGTACTCTAGCTCGCCGCCCATGGGGATACCGCGGGCAATAGTGCTGACGTGCACCTGGGGAATATCCCGCAGCTTGCGCGAGAGGTAGAAGGCCGTCGTGTCGCCTTCCATAGTGGGGCTGATGGCCAAAATAACCTCCCGAATCTCGGACCCGTCCTTAGTCACACGCTCTACCAGCGAGTCGATGGTCAGGTCGCCAGGGCCGATGCCTTCAATGGGGGAAATCACACCGCCCAGCACGTGGTAGGTGCCTTGGTATTGGGCCGTATTTTCGATGGCAATAACATCGCGAATGTCCGATACTACGCAAACCGTGCTTTGGTCGCGAAGCTGGTTGGCGCAGATACTGCACTCGGCCGTATCAGAGATGTTGTGGCAGGTGTCGCAGTAGCGAATTTCAAAACGCATCTTCGCCAAGGCTTCGGCCAGGGAGGCAGTAGTATCCGTCTCGGCCTTAAGCAAATGCAGAGCCAGTCGTAGCGCGGTTTTCTTGCCCACGCCCGGCAGCTTTGCCAGCTCGCCCACGGCGTTTTCTATGAGTTTGGAAGGGAATTCCATTCAGATCGAGAAGTAGTAAAAAAAGCGTGTCATCCGGGCCGCACAACGGACAGTAATGGACCTATTGTGTAACAACAACTGGCCCGTGATAAGTCCTTTTGGTGCGCCGGATGACAGATTTTTTCGGCCTAGTATGGCTTACATTACGTCGGCGGAGATGCCCCGGTCGTGAATGGCGGTACACATGTCAGCCAGCTCATCGTAGGAGCCATGCTTTACGGTGCACTGGCCTTTGTAATGGATGAGCAACGTGCACTGCTCGGCCTGCTCAGGCTCATGCCCGCACACATCAATGAGGGTGCGAATTACGTGTTCGAAGGTGTTGATATCATCGTTGTACACGATGAGGTCGCGCACGTCAATAGTTTCTTCCAGGAGCAGAACGTCCTCGTCGTACTCGATTTGCGGGTTGCTGTTCATGGTGCAAAAATACGGAAAAAATGGGCGAAAAACCGGGTTTACTAGCCTCAATAAACTTGGTATAACTACTTGATTGGCAGAATTGTTTCGCACTTAGCGAGTAAAAAAACCAGCCATTGGGCGGCGGTAGTAGCCGGTGGTTTGCGGGCGGCGGCTGGGCGCATGGCATCCAGATTCTGCTGTAGATTCGGCTTTCGTTTCCCCTACCCTTCTCCTTTTCATGCTTCACTTTATTTCTCGCTTGCGGGTACTCCCACTGCTAGCCGTGGTGGTGCTGACGCACCTACCCGCCCGCGCCCAGCAGCAACTGCTGACCATGGAAGATGCCTTCCTCAACCGCAGCCTGCAACCCCAGAGTCTGCGGCAGCTTTCCTGGATTCCGGGTTCTGCTGATGATTTCAGCTACCTGCGTATTGAAGGCGGGCACGATGAACTGGTACGCGGCACAAATAGTGGCCAGACCAAGGCCATCATGACGCTAGCTGAGCTTAGCCAAGCCTTGCAAACGGCCGGCGCCCCCGCCGTGAAGGCCACGGCGTTTCCGGTAGTAACGTGGAGCGCCGCGAATAGCTTCCAAATCACTCGCGCTGGTACGGTGTACCGCGTGGACGCCGCCACCAAGCAAGCCGCCGCCCTGTTTGGGTATGCTACCGATGCTGAAAATGTGGACCTGGACCCCAGCGGAACCCGCGTAGCCTACACCAAAGACCAGAACCTGTACATCTCGTTGGCGGGCCGTGAAAATGAAGCGGTGACGCAGGAAGCTACCCCCAGCATTGTGAACGGGCAGGCGGCTCACCGCTCGGAGTTCGGCATCACGAAAGGTACTTTCTGGAGCTCTACCGGCACTAAGCTGGCCTACTACCGCATGGACCAGACCATGGTAACGGATTATCCGCTGGTTGATATTTCCACTGCTCCGGCGCAGGCAAAGCCATTCAAGTACCCAATGGCCGGCGACAAAAGCCACGAGGTAACGGTGGGCGTGTATGACCTGAACTCGCGCAAAACGGTGTTTTTACAGACCGGCGAACCCAAGGAGCAATACCTTACTAATATCAGTTGGAGCCCCAACGAGAAGTCGGTGTATGTAGCCGTGCTAAACCGCAACCAAGACCACCTGAAGCTAAACCAGTATGACGCAACCACCGGCGCTTTGGTAAAGACGTTGTTCGAGGAAAAGTCAGACCACGATTTTGTGGAGCCCTTGCACCCGCTCACCTTCGTACCGGGCCACCCTGACCAGTTCATTTGGCGCAGCCAGCGCGATGGGTACGAGCACCTGTACCTGTACAGCACCAGTGGCAAGCTGTTGCGCCAGCTTACGAAAGGCAGCTGGCAAATCACGGACCTGTTAGGCTTTGCCGATAAAAACCGGGAGGTAGTGTTTCAGAGCACGGCGGCTGGCCCTTTGCAGCGGCAGCTATATGCCGTGAAGCTCAGCGGCGGGAAGCCCCGCCAACTCAGCCAAGGCCAGGGCACCCATACCGCCACACTCAGCCCCAGCGGCACCTACCTACTCGACACGTACAGCAGTACTACCACGCCGCGCATCATCCGCACGGTACGCGTGGCTGATGGTAAGCCCGCGCAAACGCTGCTTACGGCGCCAAACCCGCTTACAGGCTACCAGTTGGGCGAAACCAAGCTCGTCACCATCAAGGCCGCCGACGGTAGCACTACCCTCTACGGGCGCCTCACTACGCCGCCCAACTTCGATGCCAGCAAGAAATATCCTACCGTAGTATACCTCTACGGCGGCCCGCACGTGCAGCTCGTCACGGATTCGTGGCTGGGTGGCGGCAACCTCTGGATGCAGCTGATGGCGCAGAAAGGCTACGTTGTGTTTACCGTCGATTCGCGTGGGAGCGGCAACCGGGGTTCGGCGTTCGAGCGGGCCACGTTCCGGCAGCTCGGCACCGTAGAAATGGCCGACCAGCTTGCGGGAGTTGAATACCTGAAGAGCTTGTCCTACGTAGACCAGGCCCGCATGGGCATCCACGGTTGGAGCTTTGGCGGTTTCATGACTACCACCCTGATGACGCGCAGCCCCGGCACCTTTAAAGTAGGCGTGGGTGGCGGTCCGGTTATCGACTGGCGCCTGTACGAAATCATGTATACGGAGCGCTACATGGATACGCCCCAGCAAAACCCCGAAGGTTACGAAAAAGCCAACCTGTTCAACTACGTAGACAAGCTGCAAGGCAAGCTCCTACTCATCCACGGCACCGTAGATGACGTGGTAGTGTGGCAGCACAGCCTCGACTACCTCAAAACTGCCGTCGATAAAGGCATCCAACTCGACTACTTCGTGTACCCCGGCCACCCGCACAATGTAGGCGGCAAAGACCGGGTGCACCTCTACAACAAGATTACCCAATACTTCGACGAGAAGCTGTAGCCTTTTTTCCGGAATGAAACATCCCCGGCCTCCTATCTATCCAAGGATGAGAACCAACCGTCAGCCGTAAACGCGGGCCGCAGCTGCTGAGCTGCGGCCCGCGTGCTTTTATGCCGCGCGCTTAGAGCATATATTTTCAGGTAGCGGAGTAGATATTCGAGTACTCCCAGACCAGCAGTGACTAGATCAAATAGAACAGCAATACCACCAAAAATTGCGTAGCTGCGTTTCTTGCTTACTTGTAGCCTACCTCTGCCTTTTCTTGTATGCCCGTACCGTCCGCCGAATTCAAACGTGCTCTGAAGCATCTATCCGACAAAGAGAAGGAAGCCTTGCTTCTGCGCGCTGCCCGTCGTGATGCAGAGCTCTACGACACGCTTTGTTTTGAGCTGCTACCTGACGTAACAACGGAAACCGTGTTTGAGCAGGCTTCCGATCAGATTCACGAGCTATTTGCCGTGGGCGCCACGGGGCGCCTCCTCAACCGCAGCCTTACCAAGGCCCTGGGTAAAGCCACCAAGGAAGTAGCCAAGGCCCGCCGCATCACCAAGGATAAACGCCTGGAAATAGACCTGAACCTTTACACCTTGCGCCACATCTTCGAGAACTACACCGGGCAGTTTGAGAGTGTGTACGCCGGTTTCTACACCAGCACGGCCCGTTTGGCGGCCCGCACCACTCAGCTTGTGCTTCAGAACTTGCACGAAGACCTCTGGCTGGAGTACAAGCCGGAGCTAGACGACTTTCTCGCCCAGCTCCACGCGCGCGCCAAGAGTCGTAGTCTTAAGTTTGAGCTGCCACGGGAGCTTGTGCTGCCAGATTAGTAGTTTATTGCGGGCAAAACTTGCTCCATGCTTATTTCTCGCAGTACCGCTATTCTTATCCTAGTCAGCAGCCTAGGGGCTTGCTCTGAAAGCTCCACCCAGCGCCCAGCAGCTACATCAGCGAAAGCACTGCCAGATACGGCGGCCGTTCGCAAAGCTGCCCGCGAGTACCGGGTGCACTACAATGCGCCCGTAAGCTTAGACAGCACTGATTTTTATTACCAGCCGATTTCGGTGGTGCCATTAGACCAGACCGTCCGCAGTCGTATCCTGTCCAGCAGTTCCTACGGCAGCGAATACGATGAGACCAGCAGCAACATTGAAGGCACCTGCTACAACGTACTGTTCTTTCAGAAATCGACCTTACAGGAGCACGCGTTGCTTTCGCACGGGCGCTTCGTCATTTCCGAAATTGACACCTACATCAAACCGGATGCCCGGTGGCCTTACCTGTTCTACACCATTATCAAGGCGGACACAAACGCCGATGGCAGCCAGAACGAGGAAGATGCCAGCGCCCTGTTTACGTCCGACCGGAGCGGGCAGCAACTCCACCAGCTTACACCCGACGGCACGCATCTGGAAAATCGCCTGATACTGCCCAAAACCAATGTTCTGCTCGTAGAAGTAAAACCCGATGTCAATCAAGACCGCGAGTTCACGCATGCCGACGGCACGTATTGGCTCCGATTTGACTTGCGGAATCTTGCCAATCCACCACAACGGCAGCCGGCTGCTTCGTTAACTAAGCAACTACAGCAGCAGATGCTTGACCGCCAGAGTCGGCTAGCGCAATAGGGCACTCCCTTTCCCACCCACAAAAAAGCCCCGCTGGATCACCAGCGGGGCTTTTCGATTGCAAGCGCAACCAGGCTTTAGCCTACGTGCTTACTTGGCGATTACGTTGAAGCTCAGCGTGAAGTCATCATTGATGGCTTTGTCGCCGATACCGTCGAAGAATGACTTCGAGCCATACTTGATGTCAAACTTAGTACGGTCAACGGTAGCGGTACCGCTAGCGGCGGCTACACCACCCTTCACGCCCACTTTGGCGGGGAAGGTAATGCTGTTGGTTTTGCCTTTGATGGTCAGGTCGCCGGTGATGTTGGCGTTGTTAGCACCAGCAGCGGCACCTTTAATGTAGGCTACTTTCGTGATTTTGAAGGTAGCGGTAGGATAAGCAGACACGCCGAAGAAGTCGTCGGACGTAATGTGACCCATGAACTTGGTGTTCGTTTCGGCGTCCTTGATGTCGGTAGCTTGATGGTCTTCATGTCAACCATCACGGTGCCACCTACTAGCTGGTTGCCACGCACCAGCAAATCACCGCCTGAGAACTGTACGGTACCGTTATGACCGTGCGTTACGGCTTTGCCATCCCAGCCCAGGGTGCTGAGTTGGGGCTGCACTTTGTAGGTTTTGTCGGCCACTTTCGTGGTGCCAGCGGCTTTCGTAGCTACGGGTTGGCCAGCGTATACAGGAGCAGCCAGCAGAGCAGTGG
Source organism: Hymenobacter sp. AT01-02 (assembly GCF_000961955.2). NCBI lineage: Bacteria > Pseudomonadati > Bacteroidota > Cytophagia > Cytophagales > Hymenobacteraceae > Hymenobacter > Hymenobacter sp. AT01-02. Next base: position 2,763 of record NZ_JZIR02000037.1, on the reverse strand, counting down.
CCAGCAGAGCTGGCAGAATCATTTTTTTCATGGTTGAAAAAAGCAGTGAAAGCAAAAGAATGGGTAAGGGAGAGTAAGCGAGAGGCGAGATTAGTCGCGAATTTTATCCAGAAGATCACTCAGGTGCGTGGCTTCCTCAGCGGTGAGGTTATTCACCCCGAGCTGCTGTTGCTTCATTACTTCGTCTAGGCGCCCCAGCAGGGCTAGTCCTTCCTCAGTAATGCGAATATCCACGGCCCGGCGGTTGCTTGGGCACACAATGCGGGTCACCAGTAGCTTGGCTTCTAGCTTGTCCACAATGCGGGAAGCATTGCTGGTTTTGTCCAGCATCCGCTCAATCAGCAGGTTTACAGTAGCCGGCTTGGGGTGCTGCCCACGCAGAATGCGCAGCACGTTAAACTGGGGCAGCGTGAGACCGAATTCTTTGAACGTAGCGCTTTGGCGCTGCTGCAGCCATCCAGCCGTGTATACCAGATTGATATAGGCTTTCTGATATTGGTCTAGGAAAGTACGTTGCTTGATTTCGTCTTCGATTTTCATGTAAGCCAGCACAAAGTCATGCGGAATGATGCTGCAAATATATGTACATACATTTAATGTTGCGACACACGTTCCACTTATTTCTATCTTTTTCGTTTCCGCTTGAGCTAGACCATTTGGCCCCTACCTCCGTATGTCTACTTCAACTCCCATTTTCTTACACCCATGAAACGCATTTTGCTTCCTGCTGCGGCCCTTTTTGCCAGTCTGGCACTGGCATCAACCGCTACCGCCCAAACCGCTACGCCAGCCGCAGCTACTTCGGTTAGTTCAGAGCGCTACCTCATGCAGAATGGTCAGGTAGTATTGATGCAAGGAGGCCGCCCTTCCGCTATTAGCAAAAATGTAGTGCTGCGTAACGGCACTAAAATTAATTATAAAAGCGGAATTGTGGAGCTTCCTGGTGGCAAGATGACGACGCTGAAAGAGGGTGACTATGTGCGCCCCGACGGAGGAATTGTATTTGCTACCCCCAGCAGCGCAGCCCAGGCGCGGGGCGACAACTCTGTACCCACTTCCGCCCAGTTTGATAAGTACGTAGACACCCGACCAACTCCTAACTCCTCCGCCGACGTAGAAGCCCGGCTTACCGTGCTGAACAACAAGATTACCCTCATGGGCGAGAAGATTCAGTTGCTGAACCAGAAAATCAGCCTGCTGAGCACCAATGCTCAACGCCCTACCGATACCAGCCAGCTCGACCAGCAGATTAAGGACCTTGACGCGAAGCTGAAGTAGTTTTTTGATTGCCCTATCAGGCAGCATCCCCTTCGTACACGCCTCCTGCTGAGGGCACACGCAGCTACCTACTAATGCAGTGGGCACCACGCGCGGCCCCCACCAGGAGGCGTTGCTGTACTACTCTTCTAAGATGTCGGCTTGTGCTTGGTCGCGGTAGGCCCTAGCCCGGTATGCCAACGGCGACAGCCCTGTATGCTTGCGGAAGAACCGGGTGAAGTAGCTGGAATCGGCGAATTGTAAGGTATAGGCAATTTCAGAGATGGAGGAAGATGTATACACCAAGTGGTTGTGCGCCCGCCGAACCGTGTTGGCATTTACAATTTCCAGCGCCGATTTTCCTTTTACCGCTTGGCAAATCCGGTTTAAGTGTACCGAAGTGATATTAAGCTCCCGGGCATACTCCACAATTTTTTTCTCGAAGGGAGCTGCCCGCGCCACGCTTTTCTGAAACTCGTGGAAGTAGTGCAGGTTGCGGTTAGAGCTGCTGTCGGCCTGGCGTTGCTTGTGCTTCAGCAGCCGAAACAGCTTCACGAATAGCAACTTGAAATAGCCATTCAGGGCAAGTTGTCTTTCCGGCAAATGAGAGTGCATTTCCGCGTGAATATGCCGCTCTAGGCTAAGTAGCTCCGCAAAGCTTTCTTCCTCCGTGAAGGCCGACAGCACGTGTAGGCTGTTGAGCTCAATCAAAATAGAAGGGCTAACCTGCAAAATAGTGTCTAGGAGGGCTTCGGCCACCGTAAGGGAGCGGCCTTTTACCTGAGGGCTAAACGTGAAGCCGTGCACCACCCGCGCCGGAATGAGCACCACGCAAGGCGTAGACAATTCTACGGGTTCCACGTCGGCGTCAAGGGTAGCCTTACCAGCTTCCAAGAAGAACAGTTGGTACAAGTTGTCGTGCACGTGTGGCTTAAGGCCCCAGTTAGTTGCCCGGCTGCGTGGAGCAATGAGCTGGCTGTAGATGTAGCTGTGCGAAACCTGAGCCTTATCGTCGCCATATAACCCGTTATAATGAGCAATATCCTTGTGCATAGCGGAGCGGTACTACGGGTGTGAAAGAAAGCCACTGACGTAGGCGAATGTAATAGAGAAGGTGATTAGTCCGTCAGAGGGAATTGACCAAATGTTTCATTTGTCCTAGCAATAGGCCAAAACATCTTACTCTGCTCAGCAGTGCACCAGTAGCTTTGTAGTACCACTTAGCACTGTTCATACAAGAGCGTAACAGTAGCTTCCCTAAGCAGTATTTTTTGACATGTTTTATTTGTCTGCCTATTTCCACAGGCAGAGCTGGAAAAGCTATGTCTCGCTCATTCGCTCTATTTCTTGGATGGTGCTAATTCCGAAGTCGGTTTCCCATTCCTTTTTTCCTTCCCAACCCCTATCCTATGGTTACCCCCGATAACCGCCTCGCGTCGTTAGGCTTTGCGCCTGGCGTCTCTGCCCACCTAAACCTGCCGCCCGCCGCCCTCGTTGAGCACGCCC